>JAGIAB010000174.1:0-3317 GCA_017745135.1 Flavisolibacter sp. | reverse complement strand
TTTCAGCCAGTCAAAACCTTCCAATGCAAAACGGCTTCCTTCAGGGATCCCGTTATTGTACTTGCCGGTTAATAGTCCTGATGCCAAAGGACTCCAGATGGTTGTTCCCATTCCAACGGTTCTGAAAATATTCAGGAATTCATATTCCAGCTTATTCCTTTCAAGCAAATTATATTGAGGCTGTTCAACCGAAGGGCCAATCAAATTAAATTGTGCAGCCACCCGGTGTGCTTCCATAATTTCCGCAGCACTCCATTCACTGGTTCCCCAGTATAAAATTTTTCCCTGCTGCAATAAAAGGTTCATCGTCCACACTACTTCTTCAATCGGCACATTTTTATCCGGGCGATGGCAGAAATAAATATCCAGATATTCGACCTGCAGTCTTTGCAAGGCTTCATGACAGGCTTCGGTTAAATGTTTTCTGCTTAAACCTGTTTGATTGGGTTTGTTTTCTTTCGCCCTCCATCCAAAAAATGCTTTGCTGCTAACGACATAGGAAGTGCGGTCCCAGGCCTTTTTCTTCAATACGCGGCCCATTAATTTTTCGCTTTCGCCTCTTGCATATACTTCGGCATTGTCAAAAAAGTTGACGCCGCTGTCATAAGCAATGCCCATTAATTCGTCGGCAATACTATCGTCAATTTGTTTGTAAAAAGTTACCCAACTACCGTACGATAAAACGCTCAACTGAAGTCCTGTTTTCCCCATTCTCCTGTATTCCATAATTCCAGTTTAAAAGGTGACGGTTACACTGACGATGAAGGTATTGAGAAAAAAAGAAAGAGAAATAGTTGAGATATTGGTTATATAAAACAAAACCCCGCATAAATGCGGGGCCTGTTAACCTTCAACCATTCTTTTACGGCAGATCAGTAAATCCCGCCTTTTGCGGGAACAGCACATGAAAAAGACAAGTTTAAGACAGGAAAACGCTGCTTAGGTTTAACCGGGTAATTTTTCTGGAAACAGTTCTGGCTGATCATAGCTGAGCCTGAACGACTTACGATGAAATTTGCAGGGGCCAAACTGGTCCAAAGCCTCCTGGTGTTCGCGGGTGGCATAGCCTTTATTTTGCGCCCAATTGTACTTCGGAAATTTTTTGTGCAGGGCCTTCATAAAATCATCCCGATAGGTTTTTGCAAGAATGCTTGCCGCCGCAATCGAGGCATAAATACCATCGCCCTGGATAATACATTTATGAGGGATTCTTCTGTAGCGGGTAAATCGGTTGCCGTCGATGAGCAATAGTTGTGGTTCGAGAGATAATTTTTTTATGGCGAGATGCATGCTTTTAAAAGATGCCCTCAGAATATTGTATTTATCAATCTGCTTATTGTCCAAACTTGCGACGGCATAGCTAACTGCATGCTGTTCGATAAAAGGCCGCAATTCGTAACGCTGCTCTTCTGTTAGTTGTTTGGAATCGTTGAGTAAAGGATGATAAAAATCTTTGGGAAGAATAACGGCTGCTGCATAAACCGGTCCCGCAAGGCATCCGCGACCAGCTTCATCACAGCCGGCTTCAAGTAGGTTTTCATCGTAATAGGATTGCAGCATTGCTTGCGAATTTACAGTTTGAACCAACTCGCATGTGAAATTTTTCTACTTCTCTTCAAAAATTTGCTTCCACTCAACCAAAAAGGTGTTCATTCAAATTCTTAACTTAGTAAGAACCGCATCCCGTATGCGTTTTCTTCAATCCACATGGTGTCCTGTTTGTTTAGGAATTATTACAACCGTTTTAATTCTTACCAGCTTATTGAACTCTGCACAAAAAAAAGTTTTGGTTCATTCTTCGAGCAATCCGTATAGGGAAGGTGAGGAATGGATAGCACCGGACGAAAGCGAGATTCCTTATGACAGCAATGGAGAGTTGATTCGTTACGGAAAGGAATTGATTGTAAATACTTCAAAATACCTGGGGCCGAAAGGAGTGATTGCATCATTATCGAACAGGATGAATTGCCAGAACTGTCACATCAACGCAGGCAGGGAAAACTTTGCCAACCCGTTTTCCGCAGTACTTTCCTCTTATCCAAAATACAGGGATAGAAGCGGCAGGGTAGAGTCAGTAGAGTTTCGTGTGAATGAATGCATGCAAAGAAGCATGAACGGAGAAGCTTTGGATAGTTTGAGTCTTGAAATGAGGGCGATGGTTGCTTACCTGCAATGGGTTGGGAAAGATGTTCCCAAAGGTGTTCGTCCTAAAGGCGCCGGAACACAAACACTTGCTTTTTTAAACCGGGCCGCTGATCCGCAAAAAGGGAAAGCTGTCTATCTCAATTATTGCCGGCGTTGCCATGGAGAAAACGGGCAAGGCGTTCTAAATGCAGATGTTTCAGGTTACACCTATCCTCCTTTGTGGGGAAGTAACAGTTACAACGTAAGTGCGGGTCTTTATCGTTTATCAAACCTTGCAGGCTTTATAAAAAACAATATGCCCCAGGGAGAAGTTAACTGGAAGAAGCCAAAATTAACCGATGAAGAAGCCTGGGACGTGGCAGCCTATATTTCCTCTCAACAAAGACCGGTGAAACTTTTTAGTTACGATTGGCCAAATATTTCCCAAAAACCCGTTGATTATCCTTTTGGTCCTTATGCTGATCATTTTTCGCAACAACAACATAAATACGGTCCTTTCGAACCTATAAAAAATGCAAAAGCCGGCAGCGAATCCTTTTCATCCAAACAGACCACTACCGGCTTAAAATAAATTTCAGGCAATCATGCGGCAAAGCAATAAGCACAGCCATGCTCCTGTGCACGTCCAATAGCCCATACGCCTGAAGGAACGATTTGAATTCCAGGTAAAAGTCCTTTTTTCCAATCATTATAAACATCCTCCTGTTTCATGTTATTCATTTGCGAAACGGCTGCACTGTAAACAGTCATTGCCATGTTGCATACGCAAAACATCACACCACTGTCCTGCAGTTCATTAATCCCAATTTGAACAGACCCCAATCCGGGGATCTGAAAATCGTCTTTCCCTGGTTTCCAGAAAGCATTTCGTAACGAAGATGTTTTGGTTTTATCATCGGTTACTTTAAACACTTCTCCAAACTTATATTTTGTCCAAAGCGGGCTTTCCATAGCATACGGTATGGCTTCATGACGAAGGATAACAACAACGCCGTTATCCTTTTCTGGTGTGCCTGTCATGCTATTGGTTACCAGAAAAACTCTTGGCCAGGCAAACGGCATCAGTCCGTTTGGCCCCGTTACGTCAAATGCAATTTTGTGTTTTTTGCCATCGAGTTTTTTGAACCAGGCATCAGCATCATCGTCAGTGTAACCGTCACCTTTTAAACTGG
>JAGIAB010000173.1:6538-6753 GCA_017745135.1 Flavisolibacter sp. | reverse complement strand
CCTGTCCCATGTGGGTGCCGCTGGTGGAGAATAATGAACACCAAAGTGAAGGCGCTGATTATTTTATTGAGAAGCACATCAATAATATCTTAAGCAGGAACAAAGACATCGATACTTTATTACTTGCCTGTACTCATTACCCTTTGCTCAAAGAAAAAATAGAAAAGCATTTGCCGAAAAATGTGAAGTTGGTTTCGCAGGGTGAAATTGTCGCT
>JAGIAB010000173.1:0-6528 GCA_017745135.1 Flavisolibacter sp. | reverse complement strand
GCCAGTACCCCGAGGCATTTGGATTTGTAAGGTGCGTCCCATTTTAACAACCTCGCCCAAAATTTCAAACTTCAAATCTCGAATCTTAAATTCTCAACCCTTACCTTTGCCGTCCTTTCACAAACCCACGGGTGTGGTGACCTGTAGGTAAGGCTAAAACAAGCCCGGTTCTCCACGGGTTATTTGGTAAACGTGAAAAAACTGATTTAAAATGAAACGTACATTTCAACCGCATCGCCGCCGCCGTAAAACTGTTCATGGTTTCCGTAAACGTATGCAAACTGCCAATGGCAGAAAAGTATTGGCAAGCCGCCGTGCTAAAGGACGTCATAAACTGACTGTGAGCGACGAAAGAAAATTGAAATAAAGGCGGCCCATCCCGGCCTTCCCGGTGGGAAGGAGACCAACACGCAGGGCCAGCTCATTTAACGATACTAAAAGCTCTCAACATTTTTTCATGGTTGAGAGCTTTTTTATTTTCTATAGCAATGATGAACTATGAGGATCTGTGCGGTTGCAAAAGTCCTCCACCGGAGAGATTTAAGGAGGCTGTCCTTCTTATTTTTGCAGGATGGCAGTGAAACGATTTGGCTTTGGGCGAAAAGAAAAATTAAAAAGCAGAAAGAAAATTGAAGAATTGTTTCTGAATGGGAAAAACTTTTCAGTGTTCCCATTGCGGGTAACCTATCAATTTTTGCCGGCAGAAGAAACAGTGGTTCAGGTAGGTGTAACAGCCGGGAAAAGACATTTTAAAAAAGCAGTCGACAGAAATAGAATTAAACGATTAATACGCGAAGCCTACCGCCTGCAAAAAACTGAACTGATCGAAACTTTGAAACAAAACCATCAAAAAGGTTTTTTGTTTTTCATGTACACCGATAAAACCATTGCTTCCTTTTCCGTTATAAAGGAAGCCATGAGTAAATGCCTGCAGCGATTGAAGAAAATTGCAGAAGTCAATGAAAATCTTTCTTAGAATATTGTCCCTTCCTTTTATTGCATTGATCAAATTGTATCAATGGATCGTTTCGCCCATGCTCGGGCCTTCTAAATGCCGCTTCACTCCAACCTGCTCCAACTATGCATTGGAAGCGTTTAAAAAACATGGCCCGGTAAAAGGTTTTTGGTTAACAGTAAAACGCATCAGCCGTTGTCATCCCTGGGGCGGACATGGATACGATCCTGTTCCGTGAGAACAACAATATTGTTAGGTTAAGCACCTTGCTATTGAACATTGAGCATTTTCCTTTGTTAAAATATTCAATATTCAATTTTCAATGATCAATGTCCAATTTGCATTGTCTAACAGAAGACACTATCACAAAACAGGCTTTCGATATTGTTCGGGAAGATTCTCTTAACAAATTACAGTTTATCAATCTTCAAATAACCTAGATGCAATTCATCTTCATGTAAGTTATCGGCTTTCGTGATTTGAATGGTGTATTGCTCTTTTAAGTGAGAAGGAAGAATGTCTTCAATCTCGTAAATATCATCTACATCAATTCCATACTTATCATCAATGTGCGATGCGGCCCCTTCAAAGCCTGTGTGTTTGTAAAAAGCAGTTTGCTTCGATTTTTGAACGGCGATTCCTTTGTCAGTAGCAACAGTTAGCATCTTGTAATGAAATTCCTCAAATTCATTTTGCTTGTATCCACCTAAATTGATAAAGAATAATTTTTCTTTTTGAGGCGAAGCAACACCGTCCTTATTTACAACTTCAATTGCATAACCATCTACTGATTGCACTTCTCTCCAACCATCAATATGAATTTTCCCATTCGCTTCTTTCCAAAAATCAATGATGTCATTTTTTACATCGCCCAATGATCTTCCAATGCCAAAGAACAAATCATGTTGTTCCGTGTTTCTGCCTGCCGGTTTACATCCTAGCAGGATCATGTATAATTTCAAATCATTCATCTAATAAAAATAAAAAACCGCTTCAGGTGAAGCGGTTTCAAACTTAATTATTTACTCGCCTTGTCGAAGTGCTCTGCTACTTTGTTCCAGTTAATAGCATTCCAGATATTGGTTAAATACTCTGGTCTGCGGTTTTGATATTTGAGGTAGTAAGCATGCTCCCAAACATCAATGCCCAAAATTGGAGCGCCTTTTACTTCGGCAACATCCATTAAAGGGTTGTCCTGGTTGGGGGTTGAGCTCACTTCAAGCTTACCGTCTCTTACGATCAGCCATGCCCAGCCGCTTCCAAAACGGGTAGCACCTGCAGTATTTACTTTTTCTTTCAATGCATCAAAGGAGCCAAAGGTTTGATTGATGGCATCGGCTAATCTCCCGGAAGGTTGTCCGCCTGCATTAGGACCTAGTATTTCCCAGAAGAAACTGTGGTTCCAATGTCCGCCACCATTGTTGCGAACGGCAGGAGAAATTTTTCCGGCACTGGCAATCAGTTCTTCTAAACTTTTGTTCTCGTGTTCTGTACCTGCGATGGCTTTATTCAGATTATCAACATAGGCCTGGTGATGCTTATCATGATGTATCTGCATGGTTTGGGCGTCGATGTGCGGTTCCAATGCATTAAATGCATACGGTAATGGAGGAAGGGTAAATGCCATAACTTTTGATTTTTGTTTTTACGAAATGCTTTTCTGTCCTGAGCTGCAAATTTATTAAGGATGAATGGAATGGAAGCCGTTAGTAAAAATTCTTTCCGCTTTTAGGAAAGACCATGCGGTTTTTGCGGTAATTATTGTTTGTGTAAATTTTTTTTACCATTATTAGGAAAAAATTAGCAATTTTATAAGGCTGATGCTGTTTTTCGCGTTAATGAACTGAGGTCTTTGCGGCTCAGCCTCCCTTTAACATTTAAACATTGCTGTATGAGAAAACCCCTGCTACTAACTGTTATCACTATGCTCTGCCTTTTATTTTCCCAAAGCCGCCTGGCGTTGGAACATTTTAGTAAAGCTCAGTTGCACATTTCACTTATATAAACCCTGCTATTTTCCTTAATCAAAAAAGTAATTGTTATGAGAAGACCCTTTCTGTTTCTCTGTAGTGTACTATTCTCGTTAGTTGTTTTTGCTCAGTCGCAGAACGTAACGGGAGTGGTCAACGCCTCGGACGGCGCATCTTTGCCTGCCAGCGTAATTATAAAAGGAACCACCCGTGGTACCAATACAGATGCGCAAGGCAAGTATTCCATTCAAAACGTACCGCAAAATGCAATATTGGTAATTTCTTCAGTAGGGTATAAAACTGTTGAAATTTCGGTAAACGGCAATAGCGTTGTCAACGCCTCTCTTCAACCGGATGCACAAGCTTTGGACGAAGTCATTGCCGTGGCTTACGGATCTGCTAAAAAAGGCAGTTTCACCGGCTCTGCTTCTGTCATCAATGAAAGCCAGATCAGGGAACAGCCTACGACTAATTTTCAAAATGCTATCATTGGAAGGGCGCCTGGTGTGCAGGTTACTTCTTCCTCGGGCCAGGCAGGTTCTGTTGCCAGCATTCGCATTCGTGGTATTGGTTCCATGAATGCTTCGAACGAACCATTGTACGTTATTGATGGTGTGCCGGTAACATCGGGTAACTCCGGTCAGATGAGCGATTACATTTATTCTACTAACAACGTAATGAATACGCTCAACCCGGCCGACATTGCTTCCATTACTATTTTGAAAGATGCTGCTGCAGCTTCTTTGTATGGTTCAAGGGCGGCCAACGGTGTCGTTGTAATTACTACCAAGCAGGGAAAGTCTGGCAAACCAAAAATTAGCCTGCGTTCTTCTGTTGGATTCACACCTTCATGGGCTACTGATAATTATGAAGCGGCCGATGTGCAGGCGCAGGTAAATATGTTGTACAGCATCCTTTACGATTCGCGCATTTCAGCAGGTAGAACACCGGCACAAGCTAACGAACAGACCCTGATGAGATTGAATTCCAGAAACTGGTCACCTGGAGCCAGCTATGGAAATCCTACCACTTCCTACGGATTTGGGATCCATGGTTACGAATTTTCCACCAAGGGAACCAGCATGTATGAGAACGTCATTATCAAAGGCAAGACCGACGGCATTGAAAACCGTGATGGAAAATATTTTGATTGGGAAGATGCCTTATTCAGAACCGGTGTTTATCAAACAAACGACCTTTCGGTTAGTGGCGGTGACCAAAACACAAAGTATTATACATCTCTTTCTTACACAAAAGATAACGGCCGCATAAAAGTGAATGGGTTTGACCGCATTTCCGGCCGCGTAAATCTCTCTCAGGGCATTGGTAAGTACGTTGATTTTATATCCAATATCAACATTGCCAAAACCACAAAGTCGGGTTATAACGATACAAGAAATACCGGTGGTAACTATTTCATGCAAACCCGCAATTTATTGTGGCCGCTCTATTGGCCTACAAACTATAAAACAGGGAAACCTTTTACCGATCGTTTCGGAAGCCTTGCTCAAAATGGTCTGTATTATGATAATGAATGGGAGAATCAAACTTCGGATTTCAGAATCTTGGCGAACGAGTCCGTCGTTGCTCATATTCTTCCATCGCTTGATCTAAAAACAATATTTTCTTATGACAATGTGCAAACGAAGGACCATATTTATTACAGCGGAAAACATTTTAATGGATCTGCCACCAACGGTACCGTTTCTGAAATGAGTACCAACTCAACCAGGCTGGTATCATCTACCACATTGAACTATAAAAAAGATTTTGGCTCACATGGCCTGGATGCGTTAGTTGGTTACGAAGCGGAAAAAAACAATACTGATTTTCAAAGATCAACCGGTACCGATCTCCCCTCCAGTGCTTTGCATACGGTTGCTACCGCTGGTCAACGCGATGCCAACGCTTATTCCTGGGGCAATACCATGAACTCCATTTTATCAAGACTGGAATACAATTATGATCAAAAATATTTTGCTTCGGCATCCTACCGTCGTGATGGAGCTTCCAAACTGGGACCTGATACCCGCTGGGGTGACTTTTGGTCTATCGCTGCTTCATGGAGGATCGACAGGGAGTCTTTTATGAGCGGGGTAGATTACATTAGTAACCTGCGTTTGCGAGCATCGTATGGTATTAACGGTACGCTGCCTATCGATAATTATGGCTGGCGTTCTTTAGTCACTTACAACAATCGTTACATGGGTCAGGCCGGTGGTGGCATTGCTTCCATTGCTGATGAAAATCTGCGATGGGAAACCAATTACATTACCAATGTAGGATTAGAGTTTGGTCTTTTTGCTCAAAGACTTTACGGTACCATTGAGTATTTCAACCGGGACTCAAGAGACCTGTTGCAGTCAGTGCCGATTTCGCGGGTAACAGGTTTTACATCTACGCTTAAAAATGTTGGTGAGATGAATAACAGCGGACTTGAGCTCAGCCTGGGTGGAGATATCGTCCGCAAAACAAAATGGAGATGGAGTGTGAATGCCAACGCATCTTTTATCCAATCCAAGGTAACGAAGCTTTATAGAGGTGCTAATGAAGCTAAAGGAAGCGACATCATTTGGTATGATCCCACCGGCGGCGATGACAGGGCTCAATATATCTATAGGGAAGGTGAATCTACCTACTCATTCTATGGCTATGAGTGGGCTGGTGTAGACCCTGCCAATGGCAAGAACCGTTGGTATGTAAATGATCCGGCCGATAAATCCAAAGGTGATTTTCAATTGAATGGTAAAGGAGCCACTTACGACTGGAGCAAGGCCAACTATGTGATATTGGGAAGTGCTTTACCAAAAGTATATGGCGGTTTAAGCACCAACCTTGAATACGGCAATTTCAACCTGGGTGTCAATTTTATTTATAAGGTCGGCGGATATCTTTATGATGGAGCCTTCAAGGATGTAGCAGATGATGGTTATTACTGGGAGCGCATCCGCTCAGAAATTTATTATGAAAATATGTGGACCGATGCCAATCACAACGGAACTCTACCCAAGTTGGATGGCAATGATCTTACCGACCCAATGAAGTTCAGCAGCCGTCAAATGCACAATGCCAGTTTTTTAAGATTGAAAAATCTTTCGCTGGGGTATAATTTGCCCGGTACACTAATTAACAGGGTTGGTCTTTCGGGTGCAAGGGTGTATGTAAACGGAACGAACCTGTTAACCTTCTCTAAATACAAAATTGCCGATCCGGAAGTGAACAACTATGGTACAAGAGGATGGGAAACTCCTTATGGCAAAACATACACTGTTGGTATTGAATTAAGTTTCTAAACCTCTAAAGATTTTTAAAATGAGAAAGTACACTATATATTTTGCAGCGCTTCTGTTTTTGGGATTCACCTCCTGTAAAAAAGATTTTCTGGATGTAAAACCAACCAATTCGGGAGATGCCCCAACGGCCATACAAACAGCGGCCGACGCTAAGGTGATGATCAATGGTCTTATGAGTAAGATGACGAGTTCTGACTACTATGGAAGAAATTTTATTTTATATGGAGATGTAAAGGGTGGCGATCTGACCATTATTTCCCAGGGCCGTGGACTGGATGCTTTGTATACGTTTAATCATTCCAAATCCTGT
>JAGIAB010000172.1:5057-6788 GCA_017745135.1 Flavisolibacter sp. | reverse complement strand
ATGGTGAATGGTGAATCATTTCCGGGTCGATCGGGTTCTCCCATTGACCATTGACCATTGACCACTGACTTTTCTAACAATTCAAGAGCTAATAAATTTTCAAACATCTCCTGCTTCGGTTGCGGCGGCATTTTAAAAGCGCCGAATGCAGAACCTTTGTGCGAAGCAATTTTTTCGAGGTCGATTATGGTTTCGCCGTTCTTTTCTAATTCATTCAAGACTTCTGTTTTTCCGGAACCGGTGTAACCGCCAAGTATTTTAAATTGAAAAGGCCGTTCAAATGTTTGCAGAACATAATTACGGAAGGCCTTATAACCGCCTGCTAAAGTGTAAACCTTAAACCCATACAAGTCCAGCAACCATGCTACGCCTGCACTCCTCATCCCTCCTCTCCAGCAATAGAGAAATACAGAGTTAGCAGTTGGTAGTTTACAGTTCGGGTCTCTATCGCCAATTGCTGATTGCCAATTGCCAACTATTTCTTCCACCTCCTCAACCATCTTCCTCATCTTCGGACCAAAAAAATCCAGTCCGATTTTGATTGCATCTTCCCTGCTTTTTTGTTTGTAAGTAGTTCCAACTATTTTTCGTTCTTCATCTGTAAACAAAGGAAAGCTGGTTGCAGAGGGAATATGCGCATGATTGTATTCGCCTGGTGAACGAACATCGAGCAATACTTTGCCACGTGATTTAGCTAAAAATTCTTTTATCGCAAGTCTCTCAATGGCCACAGTTACAAAAATATCTTTTGAATGCGGTAAATAAAAAATGCTTCCACCTAAGGAAGCATTTTTTATTAATTATTACAAGATTATTTGGAACTATCTGTTTTTATTTTATTGTCATCAGCATCGTACTTTATTCTCGTACTGTCATCTTTATATTTAATATCACCGTCCTTATCAAATTTTATTTTGGCATCGCCTGATTTTGCCTTCCAGGTCTTGTTGAGGGTTTCGTCATTAGTTAACCAGGCTTTATCGTAGCTTACCCATTTACCACTGTTATCTTTATAAACCAATTGATCCTTCTCCATTTTTGCCTCGCCTAATTTTGTCCAGTGCCAATCGTCATCCACACCATACACCCACCAGGTACGTTTGTCTACATAACGCCAAACTGGTTCGTTGTTTTCGTCTGTAATCTCTCCGTTCTCACGATTCACTGTTAGTTTTTTGTATGTCTTACCTGTTTTTGGATTGATGTAATGGCCTTCGGAGCTGTTCTTTTCTATTTCATCAGCGTAAGCAGAATAATTAGTTGTTGAAGTAGAATTTCCTGCTGTACTATAAGCTCCTGTACTATCGCTGTTATCGGCTGTTGCATCAGAACTGTTGTTGCAGGATACAAAGGCTGCAACTCCCAATGCCATTAATAAGGTAAAAATCTTGTTCTGTTTCATAACTCTTCAATTTGTTTCATCAGGAACTACAAAAATGAGACCGCAGAGTTGTAGCAGCTACCAATAAAAAAGCACAGTCCGGTAGAACTGTGCTTCAGAAAAATTCATTTTTATTAATTAGCCGTTCATAGACGCAAGAAACTCTTCGTTACTCTTGGTTCCTCTCATCCGTTTCAAAAGTTCGGTCATGGCTTCTTCTGTGTTCATGTCATTCAAATAAACACGAAGCAGGTTCATCCTTTGAAGAACGTCTCTTTCTAAAAGTAGATCATCACGTCTTGTAGAGGAAGCCACCAGGTCAATAGCAGGGAAGATTCTTCTGTTGGCTA
>JAGIAB010000172.1:0-5047 GCA_017745135.1 Flavisolibacter sp. | reverse complement strand
TAATTCCATATTACCGGTTCCTTTAAATTCCTCAAAAATTACCTCATCCATCTTTGAACCAGTGTCAATCAACGCTGTGGCCAGAATTGTTAACGAGCCTCCATTTTCAATTTTTCTGGCAGCGCCAAAAAACTGTTTGGGTTTTTGCATGGCATTCGCTTCCACCCCACCCGATAAAACTTTACCGGAAGCAGGCGAAACCGTATTGTGTGCCCTTGCCAAACGGGTAATCGAATCCAAAAGAATAATCACATCGTGTCCGCACTCCACCAACCGCTTTGCTTTTTGAAGCGCTATTGTAGAAACTTTTACGTGTTTTTCAGCGGGCTCATCAAAAGTTGAAGCAATGACTTCAGCTTTTACGCTGCGCTCCATATCGGTAACCTCTTCAGGTCTTTCATCTACCAGCACCACCATCAGATAACAATCAGGATGGTTTTTTGCAATGGCATTGGCCACAGCTTTCAACAACATGGTTTTACCTGTTTTGGGCTGTGCCACAATCAAACCGCGTTGTCCTTTACCAATTGGTGTGAACAGGTCCATGATGCGTGTAGAATAATTGTTTGCTTCATCAAACAAATTCAATTTTTCATATGGGAACAGTGGAGTTAAATAATCAAACGGCACACGGTCGCGAACTTCTTCAGGACTTTTACCGTTGATGGTTTCCACCTTCAACAGTGCAAAATATTTTTCGCCTTCTTTTGGCGGACGCACCGAACCATAAACGGTATCACCGGTTTTTAATCCAAACAATTTTATTTGAGAAGGAGAAACATAAATATCATCAGGAGAAGAAAGATAGTTGTAATCAGAAGAGCGCAGGAAGCCATAACCATCAGGCATCATTTCCAGAACACCTTCGGCTAAAATAATTCCATCAAATTCTATATTGAAAGTTTCCTTGCGCTGTTGAGGAAAGAATTTACTGATCTGTGTTCCTCTTTCCGGCAGCGGAACTATTTCTTCTGCTTCATCAGGAGCGGTTGCTTCTTCTTCCTCTTCGTCTGCAATAGGTAATTCTAATTGTGGTTGTTCGAAGTTTTGTTCCTGTGCAGCAGGCACATCTTCCTCTTCCTGGCGTTTTTTTGTTTTCTTACTCTTGTCATCTTTTTTAGGCGCCGCTTTTTTAGCCGGACGCTTTTGTTCTGCTGCAGGAGCAGGTGCGCCGGCAGGAGTAGAAGGTTCTTCAACAATGGCTTCTTCTGTAGAATTGGCTGTTGAGGCTTTCACAATGCGCTTACGTGGCCTTTGCTTGGGAGCACCATCGGATTTTTGTTCACTACTCATAACGGCTTGTTTGTCGAGAATTTTATAGATAAGATCCTGCTTGCCCAGCTTTTTGGCATTTTCGATTTTAAGGTCTTCAGCAATGTCCAGAAGTTCGGGAACAAGCATGTCGTTCAACTGCAGAATGTCGTACATAAAAAACTATTGTTTACTAATTGAGATAACCCAGGTTTGTTTTCGATTTTATTATTGAATGGGATTTGAAAAATACCGGTTGTGAGTAAAAAAGGTATGAGCTCTCAACAGTTTCGAATGCAAGAATACAGCAAAAATGGAAAAATCAAAAATTTTTATAGGCGAAAACAGGTTGGTTTAACAAAGCTGTTTTTGCTGTACGGGTATTTAATATTGACAAAGATTTGTTTAGTTATAAGGTTTGTTGATGAGAAAATCCACAATTAAAAGAATAGAAAGCTTGGGGTTTTCGGCTAATAGTATTCTTATAACCTGCAGTTCGGGCTATTCGCTGCTTCCGATAGCTATCGGGACGGCACAAAGCCAAACACAGCGCCTCACCGGGCTTTCCGCTTCTATCCCGCAGCCATTGAGCAAAGGAAATCTGTTCAACATTCCTCAAGCTACACCACTGTTTCCGGCTTCTGCTAATAGTAACACCGTCGTATAAAAAAACAAAACCAATTGCTATAAAGACTGAAATAAAAAAAGTTTCTTCGACCTAAGTCTCCCCTTCAGCGGGACAGGGGGAATCTTATCTTTGCAGCCCTCATTTGAACACTATGTTTAACAAGCGTACAAAAATTAAAGAGCTATTGACCTGGCAGCCACAAGGCCAGGAAGTAACAGTCATGGGTTGGGTTCGAACCTTTCGTAACAACCAGTTTATAGCCCTCAACGATGGCTCTACCAATAATAATCTGCAGGTTGTTTTAGAGTTGGGAAAATATGATGATGAGTTTTTAAAACGCATTACTACAAGTGCCTCGCTGAAAGTAACAGGCAATCTTGTTGAGTCCCAGGGAAAGGGGCAAAAGCTTGAACTGAAAGCAAATGGCATTGAAATACTTGGCGATAGCGATGCTGAAAAATATCCTTTGCAGCCAAAGAAGCACAGCCTGGAATTTTTAAGAGAGATTGCCCACCTGCGTTTCCGTACCAATACGTTTGGTGCGGTGTTTCGCATTCGTCACTCGCTGGCATTTGCCATACATAAGTTTTTCAATGATAAAGGATTTATTTACCTGCATACACCTATCATTACTGCAAGCGATGCCGAAGGTGCAGGCGAAATGTTCAGGGTAACGACGTTACCTTTTGATAATCCTCCCCGGAAAGAAGACGGCACGATCAATTTCTCCGAAGATTTTTTTGGCCGCTCTACTAACTTAACTGTAAGCGGGCAGTTAGAAGGTGAGTTGGGTGCAACTGCATTTGGAGATATTTACACATTTGGCCCAACCTTCCGTGCAGAAAATTCAAACACAGCAAGACATCTTGCAGAGTTTTGGATGATCGAGCCCGAAATGGCTTTTTCTGATTTGGAAGACAATGCCAACCTTGCGGAGGAATTCATTCAATACATCATTCGACATGCAATGGAAAATAATGCGGATGACCTGGAGTTTTTGCGCCAGCGGTTATTGGATGAAGAAAAGCAAAAGCCTCAAAACGAAAGAAGCGAATTAGATCTCATTCAAAAATTACAATTCGTTACTGAAAATAAATTCGAACGCATTACTTACACGGAAGCTATCGACGTTCTGCTGCAATCACCTGCTTATAAAAAGAAAAAATTCCAGTACGACGTTAAATGGGGCATTGATATGCAGAGCGAACATGAACGCTACCTCGTGGAAAAGCATTTTAAAAAACCGGTTATCGTTACCGACTATCCAAAAGAAATCAAAGCCTTTTACATGCGCCAGAACGAGGATGGAAAGACGGTTGCGGCGATGGATATTTTAGCTCCCGGCATTGGTGAAATTGTTGGCGGTTCCCAACGTGAAGAACGTTATGATAAATTAATGGAAAGAATGAAAGAAATGCACGTTCCCGCTGATGAATTATGGTGGTACCTGGATACCAGAAGATTTGGAACAGTGCCTCATGCAGGCTTTGGATTAGGGTTTGAACGCATGGTGCAGTTTGTTACAGGCATGGGAAATATCAGGGATGTGATTGCATTTCCGAGAACACCGAAGAGTGCAGAATTTTAAAATGAACGATCGAAGAATAAAGCCGCTGATTTATATATAATAAAGAATACACTAAAACTTCCCGAATTCACGATTGACAACCTCAGGTTTGACAAATGCACATAACCGGTGTTGATATTTTTTTCAACAACTCTTTCGTATGCGTTTTAAAAAACAAGCGTTCTATCAAATTATGCTTATGCGGAAGAATAATTAAAAGGTCGATGTTATTAGCCTGTATATAGGATTCAATGCCGTTGACAAATTCGTGGTTGTAGATTATTGAATATTTCGAATTTAATTCTGACACCAGCTTGTCTACCTGCAAGGATGCGCTTTTTTCCTGCTTCACATGTATGATATGCAGCCCGGTTTTTAGTTCGGCAACAAGTGTTTTTATTTTCTGAACACAAACATTTTCTACTAAAGCGTCAATTGCAAGTGCCGCATTTTGCAGTTTGTTGTTATGAAAACCATCCGGAACTACAATAACAGGATACGTGGTACGGCGGATGACAGATAATGATGTGCTCCCAAATAACAGTTCCTGAACGCCGGAAGCACCATGCTTACCAGCTACAATGAGAAGAGGTTTTATTTTTTCGCAAACATCATTGAGTTCATCAACTACATCACCCAGCCGGCTTTCGATTTGCACGTTTAGCGGAGCAAAATTTTTTTGAAGCAATTCTTTTGCTCTTGTTAATCCTGCTTCAGCATTTGCTTTTAATTCATCTGTCGAGATCATCAGTACAGGAATATCGTTCATACCTACCGGTACCTGGTATGCATGAAACAATAAAACAGAAGCATTAATAGTATCCGCTAATTGCCCGGCGTAGAGCATTGCGTTTTCAGCCGGCGCCGAAAAATCGGTAGCAATCACAATCGTTTTCATCCGCGTATTTTTTTATTTTTTATCGGATGCCCGCCCGAACAAATTATTCGGACGGAACTTACCATGATAAAATTTTCATTCACATAAGAAAAAAAGAAATTCTATCATGGCCGTTTCAGTGCAAAATGTACAACTAATTCATTGTTCAAAACATGATATTGTGTGGAAAATGAAAAGAATTTCGTCATAGATGAAAATCACTGCTATGGCACAAATGGAACTGCAACTTTCTGAATCCAAAAAAACTAAACGCAAACTTCATCCTTCTCTTAGAATTGATATGACTCCAATGGTGGATTTGGGATTTCTGCTAATTACTTTTTTCATTGTTACCACTACCATGTCAGAGAAAAAATCAATGAGATTGTACATGCCTGCAGAAGGAGGCACGCCACCTGCAATACCTGAAAGCAGGGTGTTAACTGTTCTTCTTTCATCAAACAACAGTGTATATGCCTACGAAGGAAAATTTGAAGATGCAATGAAAGAAAACAAAATAGTAGCAACTACCTATAACATGAACCACGGCATTGGCCAACTCATTCGTGATAAGCAAAAAAAATTACAACTAACAGATAAAAAAGAAGGCAGGAATGGGCTGATCTTTTTAATTAAGCCCACCAAACAATCCACTTATACAAACGTGGTTGATGCATTAGATGAAGCGACAATTAACGATGTTAAAAGGTATATGGTTGTAGAG
>JAGIAB010000171.1 GCA_017745135.1 Flavisolibacter sp. | reverse complement strand
GGGGGCAATAGGAGCTAATCGTGCAGCAAAGAAAGGAATACTGGTGGTAAATTCTGCTGGCAACGAAGGTGATAAAACATGGAAATACATTGTTACTCCTGCGGATGGAGATAGTGTGTTAGCTGTAGCAGCAGTAACTGCAACAGGTGCTGTAGCTAATTTTTCAAGCTATGGCCCGTCATCCGATGGACAAATAAAACCAGATGTTGCGTCAGTGGGAGTAGCAACAATCGTTCAATTTCCCAATAATACCATTGGAAGTAATAATGGAACTTCTTTTGCCTGTCCCAATATAGCTGGTCTTGCAAGCTGCCTGTGGCAGGGCTTTCCTGAATTCAACAATATGAAGATCATCAATGCACTTCGGCAAGCGGGAAGCAAAGCTTCTTCCCCTGATGATAGAGTTGGTTACGGAATTCCGGATGTAAAAAAAGCATTAGTGAACCTGGTAAAAGATTTCTCTACTGCCAGCGCTTCTGTTTCCAATTGCACTGTTTCACTTCAATGGACAAGCAAAGATGTAAGTTCAATGAAGTATGAAATTGAAAGAACAACCCCAGGGCAAACCGGTTTTCTGAAAATAGCAGAACAGCAAGGAACAGGAACTATTTTTAGCACACGTTCTCCTTATCAGTTTCAGGATGTACTAAGTGGCGTTGAAAAGGGAACTGTAACGTACCGGATAAAGCAAATTGTAGATACCAGCAAAGCAGGTTTCACCTTTGCCTATATTGATACGGTTACTATCAATTTACAAGCGGTGTGTATTGATGCCGGCCTCGTTGATGTTACCCTTTTTGGAAACCCGGCAAAAGATCAATTTACTGTTAGAGTTACTACGCCAACTGCTTCTTCAAATATTGCTATCAGGATATTTAGTGCCAATGGTCAATTGCTAAGCAATTTGAATAAACCCAAATTAGCGGGCACTGCTTTTTTTGAAAATATCTCCTTACTGAAATTTTCAAAAGGCATTTATTATGTGAGTGTGTATGATAACGATAAACTCATAGGCACCAGGGAACTTATTAAATTATAAAGCGGAAAAGAGTGCAGCAAAAAGTGTGTCTGCTTTTTTATCATAGCCTTTCAAATACTCCATGGCTTTTAATTGCACCGCTGAATTGCTTTGAATAAAATTCACGACTTCTTCATTTTCCTTTTCAAATACCGAACAGGTGATGTAAAGAAAATGGCCATTCTTCTTTACTGCTTTCGATGCGTTTAAAGCAATTCGCTTTTGAAGGCTGGCATAATGCTCCATCTTTTCTTTCTTAAAGAACTTCAGTTGTTCCGGCGTTCGGCTCCATGTTCCCGAACCACTGCAGGGTGCATCGCAAATTACCAGGTCAAATTTCTTTTGAATAGAAAAATGTGCTGATGAAACATCAGCCACAAAATGATCATAGTTTTTTATTCCTGCTCTTTTGAATCGCTTTTGAAGATTGATCAAAATAGATTCACGAACATCGGATACAGTTAATTGTGCCAATGGAAAATGACCATGAAATAAAATAGATTTACCGCCGCTGGCGGCACAGCAATCCCAGGCAGAGAGTTTGTAGTTTGTAGTTTGTGGTTTGTGGTTTTGAAAAAGCTCAATAGTTCTTTGAGAATTGTAATCCTGGATGATCACATCTTCATCAATGTTTACTACTTCATCCACTTTTGACTGGTTGGACAATTGAATGCATTCATCAGTTAGTAAAGTGAATTGCACACCGGCGTTTTGAAGTTGCCGAAGAACCCTTTCCTTTTTCCCGGGCCGAATTTTGAGATAAAGATCCGGCTGAATTAAAAAAGAAAGAGTAAATGATTGCAGTTCGATTTCCTTACTCACTTCACCCCGGAACGGAAATATTTTTTTTATTTCTTCCTGCACTGACAGAAGGGTGACCTTTTCCGAAAGCGGAAGAAGAATCTGTTCATTCCATCCAGGCTTTAACTCCTCCAGTATTTTGTTTGAAGTATCAGAGCAGAGAAACAAGGCTGTGAGCACTCTCTCTTCGGTATTCAAATTTTGAAATGCACTTCCCAGCCTGTAAAAGCAGTAACAGGCATGACTGATATTTTTCCTGTCTTTCGACCCAAACTTTTTATCTGCTTTAAAAAACTGCTTAAGCCATGCAGCCAACGGCATACTTCCATCATAAGACTGAATGATCCGGCTTGCTGTATTCAAATAGGAATACGAACGCATTTTGCAAATGTCTAAAATAAAACAACCGCTTTGTACAAAACTTCAGTTATTGATAATAATAAGTTGTTGATGAAATATCGCTTCCCGTAGTGGTTACGTCGGTTAATGGCCGGTTTGAAGAATTATAGGTATAAGTGATCGTTGAAGTAAAATTATCTGCCGGATCAGAAGCAACGTAAGTAAGTTTTGCCAGGTTGTTTGACGAATAAAAAGGAAAGAGATTCAGCACAGGTGCGTCTGCTGCAAATTGCAGCGGATTGATTTTAGTATCGTATTCATAAGTATAGGTGTCCTCTAAAACAAAATTACCACTTGTGAAATCGAAGCTGTAGTATTTTTCGGTAGCAACATTGGTTCCATTGTACGTGTATTCTTTTTTCCAGCTTGGCAGGTAACCGAATCCCACATTGTTATAATCAACTTCGCTTATCAATCTTCCTGAACCATCATATTGGAACGCAACACTGTCGAGAAGAGGAATTCCAAACAAAGAAAAATCAGTAATGGAGTTTTGATAACGATTGCTGCCGGCATCAAATTTCACAATTGAAACGATACTGTCAATACCAGCAGCAGCAAAATCGCTGCTTTCTAAAATTTGTTTCTGGATTACACCTGCACTATTGCGAACATAAGTATAGCTAAGACTGTAAGGCTGACCGGCTTCAACACCAACAAAATCTGCTTTAATGATTTTTCCGGAAGAGTTATACGTATACACCGTTACGACGGAATCCGCTCCCATTTTCTCAACTGTTTTTATCAGTCTTGTTCCGCCAGCACCACCGCCTGTATTTGAAAAGATATCTTTTACTTCTTTCTGGCAGGAAAATAAACCAATGCTCAAAGCAGCAAGTACGGCAGTTAGCAAATTTTTCATTGGTGTTTTATTTCTTACAAGATAAGAAATCTATAGTTCAAGTAAAGTTTTCACCGGGTCTTTTCCAAAAAGTAACAGCTCCGGATTTTCCAGTAATTCTTTTACACGGACGAGGAAAGAAACGGATTCTCTTCCATCAATAATACGATGATCGTAGCTTAAGGCTACGTACATCATTGGGCGAATAACAATTTGTTTATCTATCACCACAGGTCTTTCTTCAATTTTGTGCATGCCAAGTATAGCTGACTGTGGAATGTTAATGATGGGAGTAGAAAGCAATGATCCAAACACACCACCGTTAGTAATAGTGAATGTTCCGCCTTGCATTTCTTCGAGAGTCAATTTATTATCACGTGCCTTTGTAGCCAGTTCCACAACTTTTCTTTCAATATCTGCCATGCTTAAGCTTTCTGCATTACGAATGACCGGAACTACCAATCCTTTTGGTGCAGATACTGCAATTGAAATATCGCAATAGTTGTGATAAATAATCGAATCGCCATCGATGTATGCATTCACTGCAGGCCATTCTTGCAAAGCGTAGCAACAGGCCTTTGTAAAGAACGACATGAAGCCCAGGTTCACCGCATGTTTTTCTTTGAACTTATCTTTATATTGACTGCGCAAAGCCATAATGCGGCTCATGTCAACTTCATTAAAAGTAGTGAGCATAGCAGTCGTGTTCTTTGCTTCTACCAATCTTCTTGAAACGGTTCTGCGAAGATTGCTCATCTTCTCCCTGCCTTCGGTACGGTTGAACAATTCAATACCAGGTTTGGTTCCGGGATTTTCCAGGGCACTTAAAACATCTTCCTTTAAAATCTTTCCATTGTATCCGCTCGGCTGAATACTTTTTGGGTCTACCTTTTTATCTGCAATAATTGCTGATGCAACGGGAGTTGCTTTCACATCTTTTGATGGAGCTGCAACAGTTGTTTGCGGTTGTGGTTGTGGCTCTTCTTTTTTAGCAGCCACTTCCGGCTTCTGACTTCCGGCCTCAGGTTTCTGACTTCCCTCTGGCTTCGCTGCAGTATCATCAATCTGAGCCAGCACATCTCCAATATTTAAAGTATCTCCTTCCTTACCAACAGTTTTTAAAAGGCCTGCTTTTTCAGCGTTGACTTCAAAAGTGGCTTTTTCACTTTCCAGTTCTGCAATCACTTCATCCCGTTCAACATAATCACCATCGTTTTTCACCCATTTCACTAAGGTTACTTCGTTGATACTTTCTCCGACTGTTGGTACTTTAATGTCAATCATGTTTCGTTTATTTCTTTTGTACTTGGCTAATTACTACTATTAAGCTTTGGTTGTGTCACTCACTTGTACGTTCGGTAATTCTATTCGGCACATTACAATCTGCACTACTGATCACAAATTTTTCTATTCGTAAATCTGCATCAGATAGAAAACGCCGTTTCCACAATCTCACTCTGCTCCTGTGCATGCACTTTGCTGTAACCAGTTGCAGTTGCTGCACTCGGCTGACGGCTGATAATGCCATAATTAATACTCTTCAAATTCATTTGAAGGAAAGAAGCAGCACCCATATTCAACGGCTCCTCCTGAACCCAGAACCAGGTTGCCCGATTGTATTTTTTATACAATTCTTCCAGTTGCTTGTAAGGCAGTGGATAGATCTGTTCCAATCGAACAATAGCAACGTCGGTTTTATTTTCTTTCTGTTGGCGTTCCAGCAAATCAAAATAAACTTTACCTGAGCAGAATAAAACCTTTTTCACCTGTTCAGGATTTGCAGATGCATCATCAATCACCTCTTTAAATCCACCTGAAGCAAATTCAGTAATGTGCGAATAACTGCCTGTATGACGAAGATTTGCTTTCGGCGAAAAATTCACCAGGGGCTTCCTGAATGGCCAGGTTAATTGCCTGCGCAATGCATGGAAGAAGTTTGCCGACGTTGTAATATTTGTTATTACAATATTCAGTTCAGCACAGAGTTGTAAAAATCTTTCCAGCCTTGCACTGCTGTGTTCAGGACCTTGTCCTTCATAACCATGCGGCAATAATAAAACAACTCCGTTCATCCGAAGCCATTTGGTTTCAGCAGATGCAATGAACTGGTCAATGATGATCTGCGCACCATTGGCAAAATCTCCAAACTGCGCTTCCCAAAGAACCAATGAATTTGGATTTGCCAACGCATAACCATATTCAAATCCAAGTACAGCATATTCACTCAACAAAGAATTATAAATTCTGAATTGCCCCTGTTTGTCCTGCAGGCTGTTTAAGCGATTGTATTCACTGTTGGTTACTTCATCGTAAATTACGGCATGGCGGTGAGAGAAGGTTCCTCTCTTCACATCCTGTCCGCTCATGCGAACATCTTTCCCCTCAACCAGCAAACTTGCATAAGCCAACAGTTCACCCGTTGCCCAATCTACCTTTTGTTCGGCATCAAACAACTTGATTTTATCGTTGACAATCTTTTCAACCTTACGCAATGGTTTAAAATCATTGGGCCATTTCATTAAACCATCAAACAATCTTTTGAACTCAGCTTCACTGATTGCAGTTACAGGTGATTGTTCAAAATCTTCTTCGGTTGCTTTACGTAAACTCTTCCACCACAATTCCGGTTGTTGATATTTATAAGGTAAAGGATTTTGCTTCACTTCATCCAAACGCTCCTGCAAATCACTCCAGAATTGTTTTTCCATTTCCTTCGCCAACTCCTGTGCATCCTGTTCACCGTGTTTCAATAAATATTCAACATACACTTCACGGGGGTTTGCATGCTTATCAATCAAAGCATAGAGTTGAGGTTGGGTAAACTTCGGGTCATCGCCTTCATTATGTCCGTGACGGCGATAGCAAACCATATCAATAAAAATGTCAGAGTTAAACTCGTGGCGATATCTCGCTGCAATCTCAACGCATTGCACTACCGCTTCCGGATCATCACCATTTACATGAAATACCGGCGCTTGAATGGCAGATGCAATGGAAGTCGAATAATCCGAGCTCCTCGCATCATCAAAATCAGTTGTAAAACCAATTTGGTTATTGATCACAAAATGAATGGTACCGCCTGTATAATAACCATCCAGCTTACTCATTTGAACGATCTCATACACAATTCCCTGGCCTGCAATTGATGCATCTCCATGAATTAATATTGGAAGCACTTTATCAAAATCCGAATTGTACAAAACATCAGCCTTCGCTCTTGAATAACCCAATACAACAGGATCCACAGTTTCCAAATGCGAAGGGTTTGGACTAAGCTTCAGGTGTATTGTTTTTCCATTAGCAGTTTTTACTTCACTGCTAAAGCCAAGATGATATTTTACATCGCCACTCCCCATCGTTTGGTCCGGGATAGCAGTTCCTTCAAACTCACTAAAAATTTGTTCGTAGGTTTTGCCGAGAATATTTGCCAATACATTTAATCTTCCACGATGCGCCATTCCAATTACCGCTTCTTCAGTTCCCAGATCAGCGGCAACTGTTAACATTACATCCAATGCAGGAATGGTTGTTTCACCGCCTTCAAGAGAAAATCGCTTCTGACCAACATATTTCGTGTGTAAGAATTTTTCGAAGATCACACCTTCATTTAGCTTCTCCAGAATTCTTTTCTTTTGATTTAATGAGAAAGGCGAATGAAATTTTTCAATTTCATTTTGCAGCCAATCTCTTTTTTGCTGGTCTACAATGTATTGATATTCCACTCCAATATGAC
>JAGIAB010000170.1 GCA_017745135.1 Flavisolibacter sp. | reverse complement strand
ATTTTATAACAACAGAATGGCATTTTCGCTATGACTCCAGCGGGATTGAAAGAGAATTAAGTGACGTTAATAAAATGCTTACAAGTGACCGGATTGATAATTCGTTGACAAATTCAAAAACCATTTACATACTGACAAGCCAAAGAACCTTTTCGGCTGCCGAATTATCCACCTATAAGATAAAGCAGTTTAATCCTGCAGCTACAATTATAGGCGAAAAAACAAAAGGCGGAGGAAACGGACATTCAGTTGGAACAACTGATAAATATTTCTCTGCAATTATTCCATATCTCAAAGCATATGATGAAAGCAACTTCAATTACAATCTTGAAGCAAAAGGCATCACACCAGACATTGTAACGTTAGCTGACAGTGCATTGACTATAGCATATAGGTTGGCTTTAAAAGAGACAGTTCTTACAGACACAAAAGTTCGGTACTTTAAAAAACAAAATGCGCTAACCGTTACGGGTTTAAGTTACTTTCAAAAGTTTTATCCAGATTATTTAGGCGACTTTAGAAAAATTCAAATTACAAAGGAAGGTGATAACCTCTTTATGCTTTACGACACTTACAATAAAGTACTATTGCTGCCTAAAGCGGTTGACTATTTTACAGGCAATAGTATTCAGTATGTAAAGTTTTTGCGTGACAACAATGGTAGTGTGACTGCAATTCAAGTAAAACATACAAATGAATTCATAGAAGAATTTCGGCGACAATAAACAAGCCGCTAACAGCGCATTGGCGTATATGGCGGGTTGACGAACAAACAATCAGCTATAAATCGCTAATCATCACCTGTCCGGTCAGACCGAATACTATTGAGCATTTGAATAAAATTTTTACATTAGTTCTTTAATAAGCATCGGTTGTGGGCAGACATTTTTCAAATACCGCCACATCGCCAATGCTTCAACGTTAGCGGCAAAACTTCATGCTTATGAGCGAGCCAAAAACAAAATTTGAAAAAACATTAGAGTTAATAAAGATAGCTGGATACATCCTTGGGGGTATTTGGATTGTTTACCTGTATTTACAACATGAAAAATCTTTGAAAGAGCTTGAGTATAACAGGGGTGTTCTTGAACTTAAGAAGGACTCGTTAGACATAGTGAAGTCAAGGCAAGAAGATACCCTTCGACAGTTAGAACTCAAATATGCGAATGCTTTAAAAACAGGTGAAGTCAAAGCGTTAGAAAATCAATTGCGAAATAGTTCAATAGAACTGAAATATAAAGATTTGGAGAACCAGCTAGCCTTACAAAAAGCCAGATTTGATATTGATGCAGCCAATCTTAACATCAAAGCACAAGAAATCGATAATGAACTGAATGGTATAAAACTCAAATATTCAAAGGATAGAAGAATTGAAAGCAAAGTAACACTCGCAGCAACAAAGTTAGGTCGAGATGTTCAAGGAAAATATCTGTATAAAGTTGATGTACGATATGATATAACTAACAATTCTGAAGTTGAACTGGAAATCTCGATGATTGCGGTTGAATTATACTTAAACCTTCTTGGCTATAAATATCTTAAAGATGATGATGTAAAAGCCGTTGCAACTTATGATGTGCCCAACATCTTCAACAAGACAAGATTTTCAGGTGAAGGGTACTTTTTGGCGCCACCTAAAATGGATAGCAACTACATTATACCCTCGCCTTGGCAGAGAGTGGGGTATGATTGCGGCGTATTTGCAAAGTCAGAGTATTTTTTGAAAGACAGCAGTCACTATGTTTTAAAAACCTATTTGAAGGACAAATTTTTTAGTACAGGCACTTTTTGTACGGGAATTTTAAAGCCCAAAGAAGCTACTTTTTTTGAAAGAAGTTATTTCATAAGAGCGCAACCCGAAAACATATTGGGACTTTCTCTGAATTTAGTTCTTAACAAAGGCATCAAGAATGAAGACAACATATTTTATTCGACAAATAAAGTCCTTGACTGACCTGCCGCTAACAGGTGGTTTGCTGCCATGGCGGTGCGACGAATAAACCTTCAGCTAAGTGCAGGCATCAGCAGCAGTTCCAGCGTGACGAACAACGCCAATCAATAAATCTTATCTTCAACAATAGAATAAAACCGGGCTTCAGTTCGGGGCTGGACGTTCAATGAATGCCGCCACAGCAGCAAGCCCTCAACGTTATGTGCCACTAAAATGAGACAGACACTAATCATACTATCATTATTAATTTTAGGTTGTTCACCACGAAAAGAACAGAAAGACAATAATATATCTGCCGATAGCTTGAAAGTAGTGAAAGAGCAAGAACCTAAATTAGCCTTAACTGAAACTAACAAATGCGAACAGACCAAACTATCAAACCAATTTGACATAGCTATTGATTTCAAGCGTTACGTTGACACAACTGAAATAGACCAGATGAATTTTTTGCAAGTTGTAATAAAAGACAAATCATCAAAGACGGTGATTGATAGTTTTTCAATTAAGTCTTCGTTCATATATTCTTTTATGTTTTTAAGTTGTGACAGTATGACTTCATATACGACAAAGTTTAAGGCAGACAGAGAAATTGTTGACAACTACTATGGTGACGTTGTTGTTGCAGACTTCAATTTTGACGGGTATGACGACATTGCTGTTGTCAATGACGGTGGTGGAAATGGCGGACCACTATATAGTTTTTATTTGCAGAGTAATGATAGGAAATTTATAAAAGACAATTTTTTAACCGACTTAGTTAGCTTTTTTCCTTCAAAGTTTAATAGTAAAGACAAGACATTGGCAACATACGTTCACGCTGGAGTTTGTGGCTTAGGTGAGAATATTTACAAACTTGACAAAAACAAAAATATTTGGACGAAGAAAAGGCACAGAATAATAAACGTGTGCGAAGATTAGCGGCACATAACACTGCCTTGCCCGACGAGTGTCCGCCGCAGCGTCTTAAAATTTAAAGTATCTATCGCAGCACTCGTCGTAACACTATCAATCATTCTATCCCATACTTCAATTCTGCCAGCACATCCAAATAATCTTTCACTTTGTAACCGACTTTATCTCCATTATACAACCTTGCAGAACTGTGTGGATAGTCATACAGCTTATCACACAAATTCCATTTTCCCGGACAAGGATTGGATCTCCTCGTAACAAATCACTGCAACCCTCAATCACGATCTGCTCAGTTCACTAATAACAAATTTTGTTACATCATTTATGATGAGTTGCTCAATGCGGGTAAAAAGCTTACCTGTAAATACTGAACTTTAATTGTCGTCCTTACTATAGAGCATAACCGTCGATGAGTTGTAACAACCATTTCTTCTAACTACCACAGCACATCAGCACTTGAAAGATTTCTTTTCGTTGTCTTATTCAGTTTCATCATCGATGAACGAAACTTCAGCAGTAATACAATAAGAGATGAGCTGTTCCTGCTAAGCTATTTAATGGCATAAGATTTTTGCTCCATAACACTACCATAAATCTTCATCTTCCACTTAAATGGCATAGTTGAATTTATTCCTCTTTGCAATGAATCAATAGATGCACTATGGCTAAGCTGATGTTTGGTGGTTTTTGTTTTTTATTGATTTTTTTTCTTTCCTGCCAAGGAAAAAAAAGGCAAGGTGCAGGCATGGATCCCAATGCAGTAAAAGATTACCCGGTACTTACCATCACTCTGCAAACAACCACTTTATACAGCGATTTTCCCGCAACTATACAAGGACAACAAAATGTTGAGATCCGTCCAAAGATTGATGGTTACATGGAACGCATTTATGTTGACGAAGGCGCAACAGTGCGACAGGGGCAATTGCTGTTTCAGATCAGTGCTCCACAATATGAAGAAGATGTTCGAACAGCAGCAGCCAATATTAAAATTGCACAAGCTGATGTAAATGCAGCGCAAATGGATGTAAACAAAGTGCGTCCCTTAGTAGAAAAGAACATTATTAGTAACTATGAATTACAATCTGCGCAATACACTTTGCAGGCAAAGCAGGCAGCTTTGGCCCAGGCGCAGGCAAATTATGCAAATGCAAGAACCAATCTTGGTTACACAACCATAAGAAGCCCGGCGAACGGAATTGTCGGAACCATTCCCTATAAAATTGGAAGTCTTGTAAGCAGTAACACTGCTCAACCATTAACAACGGTGTCAAACGTCGGGAATATCTACGCATATTTTTCTATCAATGAAAAACAAATGTTGCGATTTTTCGAAAGGGTAAAAGGCGCTACTCCTCAGCAGCGGTTGGCTTCACTTCCGCCCGTTACACTTGTTTTGGCAGATGGCACGGAACTTTCTCAAAAAGGACGCATCGAAACAACAGGAGGACAAATTGATCCGGCAACGGGTGCCATGAGTGTAAGGGCAACCTTCCCCAATCCCGGCAATCTTGTTCGCAGTGGAAGCAGTGGTGCCGTCCGTATTCCAAGAACAGTCGATTCCGCCATATTGGTTCCTCAAAAATCTACTTATGAAATCCAGGAAAAACTTTTTGTTTATGCAGTTGGTGACAGTAATAAAGTGAACAGTGTGGCCATAACTGTAATGCCCAATAGCGGCGGACAATATTATGTGGTACAAAGTGGTTTGCGAGCCGGTGATAAAATTGTGGTGGAAGGTGTTGCTTCGTTGAGGGAAGGTTTAGCCATCAAGCCAAGGCCAATAAATGCGGATAGTCTTTACCGCCGGTTGCTGAGTACTAATCAATGAGCTTTCAGAAGAAGGAATTGAATGTGGAGTTTTAATTGAATTATATGTTTGATCGTTTTATTGAGAGGCCTGTATTATCCAGTGTTATTTCCATTTTGATTGTTGTACTTGGAATAATTGGATTATTAGCATTGCCCATCTCTCAATATCCTGAAATCGCTCCACCTACCATTGTAGTTTCAGCATCGTATCAAGGTGCTAATGCAGATGTGGTTTTAAACAGTGTGATTGTTCCGCTTGAAGAAGCCATCAATGGTGTGGAAGGAATGACTTATATGACCTCATCTGCAGGCAATACCGGCAGTGCAAGGATTATCGTCAATTTTTCTTTGGGAACCAATCCTGATCTTGCTTCGGTTAATGTTCAAAACCGTGTATCCCGTGCTACTTCCTTATTGCCACAGGAAGTTACACGTTCGGGTGTAACCGTTGCCAAAAGCCAAAGCAGTAACCTTGTTATTTTTTCGTTGTACAGTACCAATCCGGCGTACGATCAAACCTTTCTTCAGAACTATGCCCAGATTAATTTAGTGCCCCAGATACAGCGGGTGCCGGGCGTAGGTTCTGCCAATGCATTCGGACAAATGGACTACGCCATGCGTATTTGGCTGAGGCCCGATGTAATGTCAAGCTATGGCTTGATTCCTTCGGACATCAGTGCTGCATTAGCTGAACAAAATATAGAAGCGGCACCAGGACAGTTTGGTGAACGGGGTGGACAATCCTTTCAATATGTCATTCGCTATCGGGGCCGTTTAAAAAGTGCGGAGGAATTTGGAAATATTATTATCAGGGCGGCTGGTAACGGACAATTGCTGCGTTTAAAAGATGTGGCAAGAATTGAACTGGGCGCACTGAGTTATGCCAGCAGCACTACCACCAATGGCTATCCTTCGGTTGGTATCGCCATTAGCCAGACTGCAGGTTCCAACGCAAGAGAAGTAATTAACGGAAGTATGAAAATTGTGGAGGATGCATCCAAAAGTTTTCCTTCAGGCATTAAATACGTTACACTTTCCAATGCCAATGATTTTCTGAATGCGTCTATTGCTAAAGTGGTCCGCACTTTAATAGAAGCATTTATTTTGGTGTTCATTGTTGTTTTTGTTTTCCTGCAGGACCTTCGTGCTACCTTAATACCCGCCATTGCAGTGCCGGTAGCTATTATCGGCACTTTTTTCTTTCTGAACCTGTTTGGATTCACCCTTAATCTTCTGACACTATTTGCCTTGCTGCTTGCAATAGGAATTGTGGTTGACGATGCCATTGTGGTAACAGAAGCGGTTCATGCCAAACTTGACCAGGGGTATACTTCTGCCTTGCAAGCCAGTAAGGATGCTATGAAAGAAATTTCAGGAGCCATTATTTCGATTACGCTGGTGATGGCATCGGTATTTGTCCCGGTGAGCTTTATTACGGGTACCGCCGGTGTTTTTTACAAACAGTTTGGATTAACCCTGGCAATTGCAATCATTCTTTCTGCAGTGAATGCATTAACGCTGAGTCCTGCATTGAGTGCTCTTTTTTTAAAGCCGCATCAGAAGGAGCACAAAAAAATCAGTTTTGTTCAACGCTTTTACAATGGTTTCAATAAGGTTTTTGATGCAACAAAGAGAAGATACGAACGTACTGTCCGTTTTCTTACCGTCAGAAAATGGATTGCCTGGACAGCATTTGCATTGTTTGCCGCCCTGTTTTATTTATTGCTGAAAACAACGCCATCAAGTTTTGTTCCCGAGGAAGATATGAGTGCAGTGATGTGTGATATTTCCTTGCCGCCATCTTCTTCAACCGAACGTGCCGCAGAAGTAGCGGCGCAGGTAGAAAAAATTGCAAGAACCATTCCTGAAGTGCAATCCATTTTAAGAATTACAGGGCAGGGAATGATCAGCGGCGCCGGCACCAACAATGCTATGGTGATCATGAGATTGAAATCCTGGGACGAACGAAAGGGAAAAGGGCAGGACATCCAATCGATCATAGGACAGATGTTTGCAAAGACATCCGGCATTCGTGAAGCCAGGATCGTTTTCTTCGCACCGCCAACCTTACAGGGCTTTGGTGTTTCTGCAGGTTTCTCTTTTCAATTGCAGGACAGAGCGGGAAGTGAT
>JAGIAB010000016.1 GCA_017745135.1 Flavisolibacter sp. | reverse complement strand
GGGTTGCTGGCTTGAAACCGAAGGAACAAAGCTCAGGAAATAAATGAACAGGCTGAGTGGTAGCGCTGTCATAATAAAAGACCGATTACCACGCAACAGCTTTCCGAAAAAAGGAACAAACGAAGCGACAATAAATCCTGAAAGTACAGCTAGTAACATGCATGAAATTTAAAACCGTAGAGCAATGTTGCTTTACGCTTATTTAAAAAATCGAATGCCCTGCTTTCATTAGTAGTACCGTCTTTTTGCTGACAATTATGTGAAGCTCAAAATTCAGAAGTTTATACGATAAGAAACTTCTGAATTCTAAAAGTAATCTATAAAAATCGAATGATACTTCAACAATAACATTACCAAAATTCAACTTCACTTAATCTATAGCAAATGATCGCTAAGGTTATTTCATGAATATTGCCTGTACAACTTTGAAGCAATAATCAGGCTATAAATAAAGCCCATAGCAGGCAAAAATATATGGCTTCAACTTTTTCAAAATCTCATGATGGTGCGAATTCAGTGGCATGTACCAGAAATGATACAGATGTGTAATTAACAAGAGAAGTAAAAATCTACAGACTAAAAGGTGGTTGTGAAGAATTGATACCGTGGTTTATCATAGGCAGTCTAAAAATTTCTTTATCCAGAAGTAGATGAAATACGGATAAGTATAAAGAAACTGCACTAGCCCGGGAAAGAAATTTTTGATTCCTCAACATTTCAGTTTTCTCTGCCCTTATTGAAAATATTTTTTGCTGTATACAAATTGATTTGTGACAAGACCTGAATAAAAGTTTACTCAAAATGCTATGCTTGAGTTTGTAAGGCATAGTTGTTGTTTACCCGGCGCAGTAAGCTTTTATCACCTTTAAACCTAGTATTATGAAAAAGACAAGAATTGCTCTTTGTGCCATTGCTATCGCTACCGCAGGCTTATTTTCTTTCCATGCAGTACAAACCGGTTCAATAAAAGGCAGCATAACGCCACCCGAAGGCGGACTTCGTGTATGGGCCATTTCAGGACCTGACACTTTACGATCGAACGTAACAGATGGCGCATTTCAAATTTCTGATGCAAAACCCGGAGTTTACCGCCTGATTATTGAAGCTAACCCTCCGTATAAACACCAGGCTAAAGACAGCGTAGTTGTGAATGATGGACAAATTACTGATGTAGGTGTAATAACACTGCAGCAGTAAATTAGTAGTTAATCAAAAATTGGTTGTCTCAAAAGTGTCCGCAATTTTCATATTGAGTATCGGGATATTAAACAGAATTGTTTGCCTTTGAGACAACCTCTTTTACAAACTCTTACAATAGTTTAAAGTTCGAATGGCAAGATGATGATCATACAGAGTTGAATTGTCCACTTATATTTTAAATCCAGTTGCTCGTTTATTCTTCGTTTATGGAATTATCCAGATCATACTAAGTATTATCCTTCTTATTTCAGCATTGAACTTCCTATCAATCGTTTTGTATTTTCTATTCCTTTTTTCTTCCTCTAAACACTGGCCGCAGAACGCCGAACACCGGTAAATAATCCTATTATTTCTTTTTGGAAAAAGATTTGCTCCTGAATATCAAATTTCAGGATATGCCTTTAACAGATAACCAGGTTCAACAGCTACAAACGTTTTTTAACCAGTCGAATTTTGATGAAAAAGGGGCCGTGATAACTGACCTTGATGGCACTGCCATACATGAATTTCAGGGCCAATACTCCATTCCTCAATCAGTTGAACTGGGGTTGAATAAGATCTATGATTTAGGAAGGCCGGTAGTATTGAATACCTTACGGTTTCCCTTGTCTGTTATAAGAACATTTGCCAAAGAATGGTATAAGCTATCCAATGCTCCTATTCCCACTGTTTTGATGAACGGGAGCCAACTTGGATATATTCATCAAAACAATTCTACCGGGTTTGAGTATGAGGAGATCGATGCGTTTCCTTTGGAAACCGAAGAGGTGCTTGATGCTTTTCATACAATATCTTCTTTAATCAGGGATAATGTTTTTGACCTGCTTGTGTTTTATTACCCACGTAACTGGAGATTAGGAGAAATTATCTGGACACCAGTGCCTCAAAAAGTTGAGGAGGTACAGTCCAAATATATGAGTGCTTCAAAAGTATATTCTTCCTCACTTGAATCATTGCAGAACGATCTTTCCGAACAGGATATTTGTATGATCTTTCTTTTAGTTGATATTCCACAGGATAAACTGATGGCTTACCAGCATACGAAACGAAGCAATTTTATCACTCACCAAGGAGTAAATAAGCAATTTGGCAGTGAACAAATTGCATCACGTATTGGTTTTGAGCTGAAGCATTCCATTGGTGCCGGCGATTCAGAGATGGATACATTTTTAAACGCGGTGGGACAAGCCGTTCATGTCGGCAATGCATATTTAACATATGAAGGCTTGATGCCGGCAATTAAACTCAATAATTCTTCCGAATTTGGGGACCTGCTTTTCCACCTGGCTGGCATGCAGAGAAATGTAATGCTTTAACTATGGCGAAACGAACCCCTGCTCAAATCCGATCCAAGGCTGAAATGGCCCGAAAAATAGCTAAGCATCATTTTGGTAAATTAGGTAAGCACCTGGAGTTTAAGCCAGCAGGCAAAACAAATTATGTCTTTGACGTTGCTGTTGGTAACAAAAACTATATCATACGGATTTCGGATAACAACACAAAGCTGCATGATTTCATTAAAGAGCAATGGGTGGTTCAAAAAGTGCGTGAAAAAGGCGTACCTGTGCCGGAAATCCTGGAAGTAGGAAATGAGATCATTCCGCATCCTTATATGCTACAGGAAAAAGTTAACGGAAAAGAGGCAGTTGATCATCCAAACCGGGGAGAAATACTAAAAGAACTGGGTGGTTATGCAAAGCGTATTCATTCCATAGGAACTACTGGTTACGGGCATAATTTTGACTGGTCAAAAAATAAACTTTCAAAAAAGAACACATGGAACGACTTCCTGGAAAAAGAACTCGGTGTGGATGAAAGACTGGCGTTTTTAAAAGGGCAAAACATTCTTCCTAAAAAGAAGATTGACACATTATCTGCCTTGCTCAAAAAAATATGCTCATGGAAAATTGATCCTGCCTTAAATCATTGTGATTTACGCCTGAAAAATGTTTTGGTCAATAAGCAAGGTAAGATCAAGGCAATTATAGACTGGGAACACTGTACTTCCAATATTGCACCGTATTGGGATTTCTCCATTGCTTTGCATGATTTATCGATCGACAATAAACAGAAATTTTTAGAAGGCTACGGCATGGATTTTAAAGAATTTAACCGGATGGCTTATGCGCTTACAGCATTTAACCTGATTAATTATGTTCCTGCCTTAAAACAAATCATTGAAGCGAAAGATTCCGTACAGCTTGAATTTTATAAACTAAGAATCAATGGTGCTCTTGATTTATTTTCACTTTAGGTATCAATCGGATTTACGGCTATCCAATACAGTGAAATAAAACAACATTCTGAAGCAACCATGTCCGCAAGATTGAAGTTGGCGTCCAAACAAAAAAGCCCGGCAATGCCGGGCTTAAGTACGTACAATAGCATCATCGTTTAGCGGTTGCCACCACTGCGGTTTTGATCACTGCCTGAGCTTCCACTACGTGAGCCGCCCATGCCCTGATCGCTTCGTCCGCCTTGAGAGCCCTGGCCTCCCTGGGTGCCGGTGGATTGAGTTCCACTTTGAGAACCTTGTCCGGAGCGTCCCTGGTTACCATGTTGACCACCTTGTGAACCCTGGTTGCCTTGCTGGCCACCCTTGTTCTTGTTGTTTTCTGCCATAGAATATATTTTATGGTTATAAAAGAGTTGCAGAAAAAACAGTGCCATTGAAACTCTGCCGATGATTGAATTTGTTTGAAGTCATACTATTCTGATAATTATTTGCTTACAGATGTGTCATCAAACAAACAAGCATGTTATTGTGCTTCCACGTATCCGGCTATGTAAGCTCTGCTTCACACCATAACATAGTTTACAGGTTTTGTGTTCCTGCCATTCCTAAAACAACAATCTGGAAAGAAATTATTTTTCACTTTGTTTTGGTACCGTTTTCCCGATAACAATAATGGCTATGATCACCATGAGCAGGTTAAAAAAAAGCGCTACCATGGCAGCCTGGCGAATGGCAACATTATCCTGCCTTCCTTCAAACCTGATGACATTGTCAAGTATGCTTCCCGGGGCATCAATGGAACTAAGACCAACAAAAATACCGGCAGATATAGCAACACCAAATGCTGCACCAAGCGAGGATGCCATTTTATAAATTCCGGAACCTGCACCTGCCTGGGCTTCCGGCAAATTAGAAAGAGCGGCATCGGTAGAAGGCGTAGCATAAAATGCCAGGCCTACACCAAAAAGTGTATAAGAGATGATGGCCAGAATTTTGTAAGTGCCGGTCATCAGGTTGGCAGGCAATAAGAGTATTATGGAAAGACCAACGATCATGCAACCCCAGATCATCGGCTTGCGGGCACCAAAACGCTGCAACAGTTTTTCACCTGTCCGGATAAATGCAACAATGGCGATGGCATAACCCAGGGTAAGCAGTCCTGCCGTTTGCGCAGAAAGACCAGCACCGAGCTGCAACAGCATAAGCGATACAATGAGTATTCCCGCAACCGCATTCAGTAATAAGTTGGAAATAGTTGCCCCGGTATACGTTGAGTTTTTAAAAAGCTTAAAATCAATAAACGCATTTTTCCTGCCGCTTTCAATGCGAAAGAAGGCTATGCTAAATACTACGATTGCAGCGATTAAAATGAGTGACACGGTACTTGTCCAGCCCAATTGACTTCCCTGGCTCACCAATACCTGAAGCGCAATCATAACGATCATAAAGGTGATAATACCAGCTATATCTGCTTTCTTTTTTTGACCTGATTGCGGGGCCTTGCTTTCGGGAGCATCTTTTATCATCCACATTCCAATAACGGAGATCAGTGCTGAGGCAAAGAAGATATACCGCCATCCGATGTTTTGCGCCACCAGGCCGCCGAAGAGGGCACAAAATCCGGAACCACCCCAGGAGCCCATTGACCAAAGACTTATGGCCCGCTGACGGCCCGCTCCTTCCCAATATGCCTTTAATAAAGCCAGGCTTGCAGGCATAATGCAGGCTGCGGACAGACCCTGAAGAATTCGTCCCGTGATGAGCACGGGTGTTGCCATTGCTCCTGAGGGAGTAAACCCTACGAGCAATGAACCAATAATGCTAAAGACAAACCCGATCCTGATAATTTTTAACCTGCCTACACGGTCGGCAAGTCCGCCCATAACTACTATGAAAATGCCGGAAAACAAAGAAGTGATGGATACCGCAATGTTCATCATAGCCGTATCCATCCGAAGGTCTTTAGCCATGACCACATTAATGTTCAATGTGGTTTGTGCAAATAACCAAAAGGCCAAAACACCGAAAATGATTCCAAACAGCAGTTTATCGTTACCCTTGTATGGTACTGTATCCATAAAATGGTTCATTAAGTATGAACAAGTTTTGCCGCTATTTAGTTTTCCCTTTTTCCTGATCTCCAAAAGAAGGTAAATCCCAATGGAAATGCAGGCTTAGAAAACGTAAGCCAAAGCAGGATACGATTGCTACGATTGCAACAATTTCCTTTGGATAACGCAAATACTCTCCACCCACAACTATTATTGCTCCAACCATTGCTGCCGAAGCATAAATTTCTTTTGTCATTATCACAGGAATACGGTTAAGCAATATATCGCGGATAACGCCACCACCCACCGCAGTGACCATTCCAAGAAGAACGGCCACCTCGTAATTATGTCCGAAAAAAATGGCTTTACGGGCACCCGTTACCGCAAATACCGATAATCCTAAAGCATCGAATATTAATACGGGCTGATTGAAAACGTTTACGACTCTATAAAAACCCATAGTAATAACCGATGCAAGAAGCACCATCACCAGGTAACGCCAATCGGTTAACCCTGCAGGTGGAATAGCACCTATACACAGATCACGGATAATACCTCCTCCGCAGGCTACCGAAAAAGCAATGGAAAAAATACCGAACATATCCAGTTGCTTTTGTCTTGCTGCAACCGCTCCGCTCAATGCAAAAACAAAGGTGCCCAGCAAATCCAAAAATGAGTAAATCGTACTTGTTGAATTCATCTATCGTGCATTTAACCATACAGCCGCCGCTGTTATCATCGTAACAAATCCAGTCTTCAAAGTTGGGTGCAACACGGGTGCAAACTTCGGCGAATGATTACTCGGAATCGTATTGATCGCCTTGTTTTTTTTAGCTTCTAAAAAAACATCTTTATCCGTGCCTCCCACAAACCAAAATACATAAGGAACTTTCCACTCTCTGCCGAAGACACTGAAATCCTCACTCGCAGATCTGCGGGGCGTTTCAATAGAACGTTCACCAAATTGAGCGTCGAAAGCTTCTGCAATTTTTGCGGTTGCCTCTGCATCGTTTTGGGTTAACGGATAATAATTAATGGTAGAGAACTCAGGGTCCTTCGGCGCATTGGACGCCTGGCATTCGGCAGAGCAAACACGTTTTACGGCAGATATAACTTTTTCCCGAACATCCTCATCAAAAGTGCGGATATTGATCTTTAGCGTGGCATCATCGGGAATGACATTCTCCTTTGTGCCGGCCTGTAAAGAACCCACTGTTACTACTGCACTTTTATCGGGATCAATTTCGCGGGATACAATGGTTTGCAAACGCATGGTAGTAGCAGCAGCCATGATCACCGGGTCAATGGAGTTCTGAGGTTGAGAACCATGTGAACCACGACCGAATAATTTTATCTGCAAACTATCGCCACCGGAGAGAATAGCTCCGCTGCGATGTCCTACATGCCCGGCAATACCCACCATTACATGCTGCCCTAAAATGATATCCGGTTTGGGAAAACGCTTGATCATGCCATCATCCATCATAGATTTTGCACCCCGGCCCACTTCTTCGCCGGGTTGGAAAACCGCAAGCACTGTCCCGCTCCATTGATCTTTGTGCTCCGCCAGTAACCTTGCAGCTCCCATTAACCAGGTAACATGAAAATCATGGCCGCAGGTATGCGAAACGCCTACTTCCCTTCCGTCTGCATCTTTGGCACGCACCGTACTGGCATAAGGCAATCCTGTATCCTCAGTAATCGGTAGTCCATCCATATCGGCACGTAACATTACGGTTGATCCTGCCCCGTTTTTCAGAACACCAACCACACCAGTTCCCCCAATGCCGATCGTCACTTCCCAGTTGTATTTCCTCAGATAGTCGGCAGCGATTTGTGCAGTTCTTTTTTCCTGCATCGAAAGTTCAGGATGGCTGTGAATGTCTTTGTATATCCCCTCCATTTCAGGAAGCATTGCTTCCAGGGCACTATCCAGCTTTGTGTTTAGTGCTTTGATTTGATCTGTTGTCATGTTGTTCTATTTTATTACTACTCCGGTAATCACATTTCAGTACGGTGCACAATGGTCAGCATTGTTGCAATGAAAAAGAGAAAATTTCACTGGGATAGGGTTTGAAAACTCTTATGCGGGAATGATTCTGATGGCCTGTTGTAAATTTAGGACAATTTACTTTGCAGCTGATGGAAAGATAATCCATTAACGTGTTTTTGTACGGTGTAATTGATCTATCCGAATACTCTTCAAAAAACAACCATCATTAATAACCTGTATGGATAAAAATTGAGTACCTGGCAAACGATATGGGAGTTTATAAAAGAGTGGTATTGGATACCCTTGCTTCTGCTCTATGCGGACATCATCATCACCATAATAAGCGAAAACCGGAACCCCAGTAAGTCACTGGCCTATATCTTAGTTCTTATTTTCTTACCGGTCGCTGGTTTGGTCATCTATTATTTTGTTGGACGAAAACCTGTGTTCAAAAAGATTGTGTTCAAAAAGAAACGACGGGTAGATGAACAAAAAACACAGCAATATTACAGGCGGTTAGCTCCTCAAATGGAAGAACGATTGCAGTTGCTGGAGCAGAACATTGGAGACATGTCATTCCCGTTCCGGTATCTCTATTATCAAAACCAATCACTGATCAGTACCGGCAATGCAGTAACCCTATTAAATAACGGCGAGGAAAAGTTTCCGGCACTTTTCAAAGCTTTAGAAAATGCGAGATCGCATATCCATATTGAATACTACATTTTTACTGCAGATGATGTAGGCAATCACATTGCTGATATTCTGCTGAAAAAACATAGCGAAGGCATAGAGGTCAGGGTGATTGTTGATGATGTAGGATCGAACCGTTTTAAAAAGATTCAAAAGCGATTAAAAAAAGCAGGCATCCCGGTTTTAAAAACAATGCCTGTTGCCTTTTCGTCGCTTGCCAACAGCAATTACCGCAACCACCGCAAGATTGTTGTAATTGATGGCGTCATCGGATTTATTGGTGGCATCAACCTGGATGAACGTTACTGGAACAATGGAAAGCATAAACTTTACTGGCATGATACGGCTGTACAAATTGAAGGGAAGGCGGTAAACTTGTTGCAGGTGCAATTTTTCCTGAGCTGGTTTTTTTCAGGCGGGAAAGATGATTTCCGCGAAGACGATTATTATTTTACCACAGCTGAAAAGAAGGGCAATGCCATCATTGCGATTGCAGCGAGTGGTCCCAGTTCACCTATTCCCTATGTAATGGAAACCATTCTGCTTGCAATCAGCCAGGCAAGGAAAAGCATTCGCATTTGTACACCTTATTTTATTCCCAACGAGCAATTAACATCGGCACTGGTCATTGCTGCAGCAAATGGTGTTGAAGTAGAACTAATCCTGCCGGAAAAATCAGATTCCTTTATCGTGCAACATGCATCGTTTTCGTTTATCAAACCTTTGTTGCAGCGAGGCGTCCGCATCTATCTTTATGAGAGAGGCTTTATTCATGCCAAGACCATTTCAATTGACAATAGTCTTGCTTTTGTAGGTACGGTAAACATGGACACCCGGAGTTTCTTTCTCAATTTCGAGATCACTTCCGTCATTTACGAAACCGGTCTTTGTCAGGCGCTTGAACAAAATTTTGCAAAGGATAAGCAAAGCAGTCATCTGGTAACGCTGGAGTACTGGCAAAGCCGAACAGTGATCCAGCGGGGATTCGATTCAGTATGCAGACTGGTAGCTCCTTTGCTGTAATTGCCTGTTGAGGATAAGTTGAAGCTTACCAAATACTTTAAAGAGGAATGGCAAAAAATCATGCATCCATTTACAGCGCCTTGATAGCCGACGTGCTAATCGCTATTACAAAATTTACTGCTGGTAATTATACCAATAGCTCTTCGATGATTTCAGAAGGCATCCACTCCCTTGTAGATACCAGCAATCAACTATTGCTTTTATACGGTTTGAAAAGAAGTAAAAAGCCTCCTGATAAATTAAGGCCTTTTGGTTATGGAAAGGAATTGTATTTCTGGTCGTTTATCGTTTCGATTCTGATATTCGGATTGGGCGGAGGATTGTCGGTTTACCAGGGCATCCTGCACATTCTCTATCCCGAACCATTGGGTAATCCATTCTGGAACTATGTTGTTCTTGCCTTTTCATTTTTATTCGATGGCGCTTCGTTTGTGATTGCGATAAAAGAGTTTAACAAAGCAAGAGGTGGCACTCCTTTCTGGGAAGCCATTATTAAAAGCAAAGATCCTTCAAGCTTTTTGGTATTGTTTGAAGATGGCGCTGCCGTCTTAGGCCTGTTGATCGTTTTTGTTTTGATGTTACTGAGCCATTCGTTGAACCAACCTGTATTGGATGGAGTCGCTTCAGTTCTTGTTGGGCTGCTGTTGATCTTTAGCTCGCTGATACTTGCAAGAGAAAGTCGCAGTTTATTGATGGGAGAAGGTATTGCACCGGAAACACAGAAAAAAATAAAAGACCTGGTTGAAAAAGATGAATCGGTTCTGAAAGTAAATAATATACTTTCCACGTACCAATCTCCGGAAGAAGTGATCTTAATGTTGCTTGTTCAGTTTCAACACCATCTTGACACGGATGAAATTACCGACGCCATCGACCGCATCCGGAGTGCGATCAAAGAAAAATTTACCCTTGTTGAATTTGTACTGGTTCAACCGCAGTGACCGCCCTTTAAAACGCGGGATAATTATTGATAAGAACCATTCCTTTAAAACATCATCCAGATGACACACGTCCTAAATTAAAATCGAAAAAAGAATATGTTCGCTCCCCATCATTCGCATTAGTAACGGGTGGTCAAAACCAGGCCCTGGTAGTTTTTCAATTCATCTTCGGAAAGAAAAACGCTATCGCCGCCGTACTGCATATTTATGTCAATGATATCATCAATAATATCATCAATTACACCGGTGCGGTCGCTTTGCCCATCGGAAACCAGTTCGATCGTTCCGTCCACCAAACGTGCCGGCTGAAAATAACCCTGCTGCACAAAAAGCGTTTTACCGCGACCGTGATTTACAGCCCGCCAAATGTCATTAATGTCTGTCAATAGTTTTCCGGCGCCGGCGGCTGTTTCCAACTCCTGTGCACGGGCACTGATATTGTCTTTACGGATTTGCAGTACAATTGGCCAGGCAGCTTCAATAATATGATGGGCTTTTTCTTCCATGCGGTTACCTTCCAGATGGCCGATAATGATTTCTTTACGATCAGCAACTTTCAGGTATTGAGAATAGTTGGAACGTTCGGTGCAAATGAGCACAGGCCAGGGATTTTGCTTCACTACTTCAACCAGTTGCTTATCCACGATATTGAAAAACTCCTGTTGCAAATTCGTTTGACGGTTTCCAATGGCGGCTTCGGCACGTTGCCTGGGATGCAGAAAAATGTTTTCGACAGGAAAGTTGCCTTCCACTTCCTGCACTACTTTGTCGTTAAAAGCTTCAATCAACCGGGCCTTGTCGCGACTCAATACCAGCACGTAATATTCTTTGTCTCTGTATAACGCTCTTATGATATCCCGTGTAGCAAAACTGTTTCCAATGGACACACGGTCTTCAACTGCTATTGGCAGCCTCATATATTCTTCTATCTCTTCGTTCACAAATATGGCAAGACTTTCCAGGTTGTGCCGGTGATCAATTATCGCAGCCAGTGCATCCAATTTGCCTGCTATCACCTGGGCTACCTGTCGATTGCATTCCTGCGGCAAACGATTAGTTGCTTCCTTAATAAGATTTTTAAGTACCAATGGATCTTTTTCATTATCCGGCAGTGTTCGATGTGTGTTGAAAACAATGGTTACACAACAGCCACCGGAAACGTCTTTCACCTTTTTAAGCATCTGATTCATTGCTCTTATTTTTAAGTTAAACAGATTACAATCCTTCCTGGAATTCCTCATTCTTATCCCGGTGCAACTGCTTTAAAATTTTTGTGGAACTCACATCCGAATAAATCCCATCAGCAATCATCAAAATCCCCTTTAAACCGGTATTTGATTCGATGCCATAAACCGTTGCTTCATCCCCGGGATCAGCGGGGCCTACGTAGCGTAGGTCATGGCAATTTTCAGATCATCAGCATTAAATTTTTCATTGCCGCATATTATCTGATTGCCCTCGAGGCGGAAATCTTTATCAAAATCTTTTTGCCGCAAGTTGTCAATGGCTTCTGATACTGTGCCATATTTAAATCTGGTATTCATATTTTAGGTTTTAAGGTGTTTGTTTTCCTGTTGCCGTGCAGGCGAGTATGCATTGCTTGTGGCAACAAGTAGTTTACACTTTGTTTTTTCAGGGTGCTTTTAGTTGTCTTCAAGGAGAAGGGAAAACGTCAGTGGTATGGTGTCCTGGACTTATACTTTTAAGAAGATTCCGCTTTATTCCATTTATTTTTTCTCCAGTTGGCGGCGCAGCTTTTCTTCCACGTTTTTCAAGAGCGCCATAAAATTATCACCGGAGTCGGAAGCAAAGGCATCGTTGCCGGGAATGCCAAAGCGGACACTGACGGATCGTTGCTCAGTGGATTTGCCGCTTTTCTCATTGAAATACACATCCACCCAATTCACCTCCGACACATGCCGCCGCAACCGCTGGATCATATCTCTTATCTCTTGCTGAAGGTTATCGCCGATGGTAATATCCACCGCCTGTACATCTAATTTGATGCCTTCAAAATTTTCGGTATAGTTCATTTGTGATGATTTAAAAATTTCCTATACTAAAAAATTATAAGCCAGATCACCATGTTTGACTTTCACTGTTCTGTGATCCATCGATACATCTTTATTACTTTCGTTTTATGGAACAGTAATAAAAATTGATCTTCTTTTTACTGGCTTCAGATTTTTTGTTCTATGACCTTTCCCTTCTGTATCTTCTAATAAAAGAACGTCCCCTGCTTTAAACTGTCTTTTCTCCCCAAGGGTGGTTTCAATTTCTATTTCTCCGTCAATCAGAATCAAATACTGTTTTTGAGGCGCATTGTGAAAATTATAATCGTAGTCCGGCTCTACTTCACGAAAAATAATTGATGATGCCGGCAAGCCTTCGGACAGCCAGCCGATCTTACCTGCGTCTTTTAGTGGAATGAAACTATCTTCAAATCTGGTATCTCCGTTTTTGTCGCTGTACACCCTGGTAATCGGGAACATATTTTTATCTTGTTTTGAATGTTATAAATGCTACCATCCCTTTCATTGCTTACTACGCTCCGAGTGAAAAATTGAAAGCAATGCGTGAACCATCCGGCGCTATGCCTAAGATCTGTATTCTTGAGTTTTGGGCCGCCATCAGTGCTTCATCAATATCCCGGGGGCTGCTTACGGACCTGCCATTAATATAGGCGATAACTGTTCCTGGCGGAATGCCCAGTTGATCAAAAAACCCACCCCGTTGTATTTCGGTTATGACGACTCCTGCCTCAAGATTATAGCGTTGTTTCAGTGCTTCGTTAAGCGGAGCAAATGTTGCGCCCAGCCGGTCATAAATTTTCCGCAGCGATTGCGCATCAGTTGTAACCTGTGATTGTATTTCTTCATTTTTCAAAGTAGCGGTGGTACTTTGCGATTTTCCATTGCGCAAATAGTCGATGTTTATTTTATCACCGGGCTGGTGTCTTGCTATTCGTTCCGAAAATTCGGCGGAAGAGTATAGTTCAACACTATCTATTCGCTGAATGATATCACCTTCCTGCAGGCCGGCCGCTTCGGCTGCACTACCCTTTTGTACACCTGTTATAAAAACGCCTTTCACAGAGCCCGGCGTTATGCCCTGTTGCTTGAGGTACTGATCCTCTGCCAGCGGCGATGGAAAAGAAACGCCAAGCAGGCCACGTTTTACCGTTCCAAATTCCTTTAGATCATCCAGTATTTTTTTGGCAAGGTTGACGGGAATAGCGAATGCATAACCGGCATAACTACCGGTTAGCGAAGCGATGGCGGTATTAATACCGATCAATTCACCATTCATATTTACCAGAGCGCCACCACTGTTGCCGGGATTGATAGCAGCATCTGTTTGTATAAAAGACTCAACGGCGCTACTGCCCTGCTGATTGCGAACAGAAAAGGTGTTTATAATTCCGATGCTTCGCCCCTTTGCACTGATAATACCAGCCGTTACTGTAGTATTCATGGAATAGGGATAGCCCACCGCCAATACCCATTCACCCACCAGCGCATCGTCTGAATTACCCAAAGCAACAAATGGAAGATTTTTTGCTTCCACTTTTAATAAAGCAAGATCGGTATCGGGATCACGACCTACCATTTTAGCGGCGAAGCTGCGGCGGTCGGGAAAGACCACTTCTACCCCGCTGGCATTTTGCACTACATGATTATTCGTAGCAATATAGCCATCTGCATTGATCACGACACCTGACCCGGATCCCATCCGTGTACCACCTCGTCCATAATTGTTCTCAAAAAAACTTCCTGGTATTTGACTGTTTCCGTATGTTGTTTTAATATGTACAACACCAGGAGTAACTGCTTTAGCTGCAATCACAAAATCGTTATTACCAGAGGTCTTTCTGTTGGCAGATGTCCGTTGAGGAAAACCACCATTATTGTTTTTCGACTGAGCATCACCCGTTACCTTATTTCTGCAAGAAACTAAAAGTCCTGTTGCTACAGTCACACAGAGGCAAACGCGGAACAGGTGCATGGTTAGTTCTTTCATTCCTTTTTACTTTTTTCTTTTTAAACTCAGTGTTTAAGTACGGCTACCGTTTTATCCTATACATCAAATAAGTGGTTGTTGATAAATTCAATTTGTTCCTGCTGATGGTCGCTTTCAATTCTTTATTTTTCCGTAACGGACTGCATTTACGGACTGCACACTATTCAAAACACCTGATTTTCCTTTTTTTCATGAATGTGATATAGCTTCCTGGTTTAATAAAGGTCGAAACAACTTTATACTTCCTGCTTTTTCCTGTCAGAGGGCCGGATGATCATTCGCAGCGATTGGTCTTTAGTAAAATAAGCTGTCGTCCAGTTATACATCGTTTTGATCCTGTTGCGGTAATTGATCAATGAATAAAGATGTACGAACAACCAGGCGACCCAGGCAAACCATCCCTTAATAATCATTTTCGGCTTTGGAATTTCAGCCACTGCCTTATTTCTTCCTATGATGGCCATTGACCCCTTGTCATAATAAGAGAAGGCAGTAAGCGGCTTTTGTTCCTGCATCGCTACTAAATTTCTCGCCAGGTTTTTTCCCTGCTGAATGGCTGGCTGTGCCAATTGCGGATGTCCATTCGGAAAGTTTTTATCTGTTGTTTGCAAACAGGTATCACCAATGGCATATATATTTTGCATGCCTTGCACTTTGTTGTATTCATCAACTAATAACCTTTTGCCCCTCCCATAACACTCTTTCGGAATTCCGTCGAACACTTTGGATGTTACTCCTGCCGTCCAAATCAATAATTTTGTTTGCAAGGATTCTCCATCGGCGAACATCACGGTATCATCTATATAATCTTTCACCTGCTTATTCAGTTTTATTTCCACACCCATTTTAAACAGTGCTTCGTAAGTATATTTTTGTGATTTTTCACTCATGGGAGTCAGCAATACCGGTGCCCCGTCGACGAGGATAATACGAAACTGATTGCTTGATAACTCGGGATAATCTTTTTCAAGAATATTTATCCGCATTTCAGCAAGCATGCCTGCCACTTCAACACCAGTGGGACCGCCGCCTGCGATAACAACGGTGCTGAGTTTCCGTCTTTCAGCATCGTCAGCGGGAATCGTGGCTTCTTCAGCCTTTTGAAGAAGTGTATTGCGCATTTCAATTGCATCATCCACTGTCTTCATCGGAAGGGCGTACCTGCGGATATTTTCTATTCCAAAAAAATTACTTTCTGTTCCTGTAGCCAAAACCAGGTAATCGTAAGATAGCTCACCAGTAGACAAAAACACCTTATTTTCTTCCGGAACAATTTTTTGCAACTCTCCCAAACGAAAGTTGCTGTTCTTTTTTCCATGAAAAAGTTTGCGGAAAGGATAACTGATATTGGAAGCTTCCAGAAAGCCGGTGGCTACCTGATACAAGAGAGGCGGGAAAAAATTGTAGTTATTCTTATCGACAAGCGTAACATGAAAATCTTTTACATTACTTAAATTCCTTGCCAGGTTGATCCCTGCAAAACCACCGCCTATAATTACGATCTCTTTTTTCATTTTACCTTTTTCAAATGTTCATTTGCAATTAAAGTGTTAGTGACCGGAAAAAACATTTTCGGAGAAGAGCCTTTATCAGGACTCGATGAAGGATAGCTTTGTTATTAGACACTCAATCCGCCATCAACAACCTGGGTGGTACCTGTTATAAATTTACTATCATCGCTTGCCATGAAAAGTACTAACCTCGCAATATCCACCGGTTCAGCATACCGTCCTAATGGAATTGATTTTTCGAGTTCTTTTTTTGCAGCCTCGGCGTGGCCTGGTGCAAAACCTTCTTCTAAAGATCGCATCATTCTGTTATCAACAGGCGAAGGGTGAATAGTATTCACCCTGATTTTTCTTGGGGCAGCTTCTACCGAAGTAGCACGCATGATACCTACAACCGCATGTTTGCTTGTGATGTAGGCACTGACATTAGGACTACCATTTAGCCCGGCAACAGACGATGTAAGTATGACACTTCCCCCATCATTCATTTGGGGTAATACGTACTTGTTACCTAACCAAACACCTTTTACGTTTATGGCAATCACTTTATCGAACATATCTTCAGGATATTCCGTAATTGGTTTAACTACGCCTTCAATACCTGCATTATTAAAGAAGACATCTATTTTACCAAAAAATTTTACTGCATCAGCAACATATTGTTGCACCTGCTCCGATTTAGTTACATCTGCAACGCTAAACCGAACGTTGTTTCCTCCCAATTCGTCAACAGTTTTTTGAAGTGCTTCTTTATTCATATCTACCAACAACACTTTTGCACCCTCATCTAAAAAGAGCCTCGCGGTTATTTTGCCAATACTGCCGCCACCGCCAGTGATAATCGCTACTTTATTTTCTAACTTTTTCATGGCTGTAAGTTTTATTTAATTAATGAAAGAATGTATTACCTGCCATTTGTATTACCTGTATTTTTAAAAGTGATAAAACTGATACTGAATGCCGGCAGTTGCAAGTCGCCTGCCTTAATTGCTTTTGCTTTTATTTCAGGCAAAGCATCGTTCGAACCTAATTGCAATTTCTGTCCGTTGAGCATCACAGTGCTGTCCTGCAAGTTTTGAGCGGTTAAAGTATATTGGTCTCCATCAGAAGGAATTTGAACAGGAGCCCCGGCTTTATTGGTATTGATAATTAAGAGCGTCATACTGCCCGGACGCCCTTTTGTATTGTGGGCAAATAAATAAACACCCGGGCCTCCCTTACCCGCATCATACACTTCGGTACCCATCAGTTTTGCCCATAACAAGGCCGCCCAGTAATCGGGTTTGGGCAGATGCGTATCCTGGTCAATCAAGCTATATTCACTCGCAGCAAGGGTATTGTGCATAATTACCTTCAATCCCTTTTTAGCTAAAGAGCCCATTTGATACAGATAGCGAAAGCAATCTAAGTAGGTAGCAGCAAAGGGATCACCGCCGCCTGCTGCCTGGCCTGTTTCTGTGATCCACACCGGTTTGCCGGGCAGGTATTTATCCCGCATGCTTAGGTAAAAATCAGCCGCCGTATCGGTTCGCTGCAACCATGCAGAGTCGAGAGCATTTTCCGCTTTGATGGAAAATGGCCCGCTACGGATCATGCGCACCGAAGCCGCCCCGTAATAGTGATACGAAAAAACATCAAATACGGGCTTTGGTTCTGCCGATAGCATGGCGTCTGTCGTCAGTACTTTTACGCCAAGCATAGAAAAGGATACCCCCGGAATGCCTTCGCCCACAGAACCGGGACCAAGCGTTAGCATGTTCGGTACTTCTTTTTTGGCCCATGCATTAAAAGCCGCTACATCTTTTGCAAAATTGACGGCATCGTAGTTCTTGTTCATTTCTCCTCCTGCCGTAGGCATGGTGGGTTCATTAAACAGTTCGGCCGCGGCGATTTCGCCACCCTGGCTTCTGGTATAAGCTGCAATTTTCTGCGCTTCTTTTGGCGTCCACACGCCCTGGGCGTCCCGTACCCCGTTCGAAACGGCAAAGGAAGTAACCAGCTTACCACCAGTGGCTTTTAAAAAATCAAGCACGCCTTTCCATTGGCTTCGGGTCAATACGTTTACAAAACCCGCTGGCGCCTTTGCCGGCGGGGCATCATTATCCTGGAAATAAACCGCGTTGGCCCAGGTGCCACTTACCCGTACATACGCCGGGGCAAGTGCTTTGGCTAAAGTCAGCAGCCGTTTATCAGCGAGGTTAATGGGTGCCAGTTTCCGGTACAATTGCTCGTTTTTTTGTGAAACATCGTAAGTGGATACCGCCTCCAGTGGTGGCAGGCTGTCCATCGTTTTATAGGGCTTCCAGAAATCACCACCCACTACTTCTACCATTTCCACATTATAGGACTGATACCGTTCATCCACACTGCCGATGCGTTTCATTGAGGCGGGGTCAATTTTTAAAACCTTGTTATTTGCGGTGTTGGATTTGCCGCCGGTTTCTTTGCAGGCATTCATGCAGAAGCTGGCAAAAATTATCATTAGTGAAATTGTTTTTACAGGTTGCATAACAATGATTGATGAGTTACAAAAGATGGTTGGACATACCAAGGCCGGTTTCACCGGCTAATGCAAAGCGCTATCCGAAGCCTTATCCAGTTCCGCTCCTCTTCGAAAATATTCATCCGCTGAAAATGTACCACTTCCCTTTATAGCAAACAGGATCAGTAAAGCAAGTACGGCAATTGTAAGTACCAATTCAAACCCGTTACGGTCTATGGTTTTTATGTGTACAAACAAAAGCGCCACCAACACGACTGGAATCTGAATAATGGATGCAATACGGGTAAACAAGCCCACTGTAATAAAAAAGCCGCACAACAAAGTCAGCATAGTTACCAGTAAAGCCAGTACACCATCATTCTGTGTAAAGACACCCACACCGGTTTGTTTTATAAGGAATTCCAACCGGGTGATGTCATGAACAAAAGTGATCCCCTTCCAGATCAGAATGACACCGAGGACAATGCGTAAAAAAGTGAGCCGACTAAACTCAATGACATTGTTTTTAGTTGCTGTAGTTATTTGTGACATATACACTGTATTTGAAAGTGATTTAAGAGGCTTTCTGCATATCTCCGTCGATATTCATCATTTGTCCCGAGATCATTTTAGCAGCGTCTGATGCAAGAAATACGGCGAGGGCTGCAATGTCTTTTGGATCTACAAATTGTTTGATGGATTGTGCTGCCATGGCATTTTGTTTTTCTTCTTCTACTGTTGTATGGTTAACATCTGCTCTTCCCTGCAATACTTTTTCTATTCTGGGTCCTGCCACAGCACCGGGTAGTATGGCATTGGCCCGGATGCCGTATTTTCCCAATTCGATAGAAAGTGTTTTCGTAAATCCGATAATCCCCCATTTTGCAGTAGCGTAGGGGCTTCTGTTCTCGTAACCAAACCTTCCTGCAACAGAGGACATATTAACGATAATACCTGCTGAGGATTTCTTCAGATAAGGAATCACAAGCCTTGTAACATTGAAGGTGCCGTTCAGATCAACCTGCATCACTTTTTCCCAATCATCAGGATTTATGTCTTCCACCGCAGCGGTAGGACCTGCGATACCTGCATTGTTTATCAAGACATCATAACCACCTAATTTCTCAGCGCCAAAGGCAACCATTTTTTCGATGTCATCGCGTTTAGAGACATCGCAAACTGTTGTAATCATTCTGGGCACATTTTGTTCCACTGTCTTTAATGCCTCTGCATTGATATCACACACAAATACCCTGTCCCCGTTTGCAGCAAATGCTTTTGCTATTTCCAGTCCAATGCCTGAGGCGCCGGCTGTTATTAAAACCCGTCGGTTCATACCGTAAAAATTTGATGGTACTTCAAATGATTTCTTTCTTGAACATTATTAAACATTCTCTTTTACTTTTTTAAAAAGCTAGTTTTTCAAATTGAGATCAACCCAATGTGCAAAAGCCTCTATAAACTTCTTCATAAACTCCTTTGTCGATTCATTGGTAAGGGTTCCACTTTCATCAAACAATTTTGCCGCACCGCCTATGTAAGTTTCAGGCTGCGGCATGGCCGGAACATTTATAAATACCAGTGATTGACGAAGATGATGGTTGGCTCCAAATCCACCGATGCTACCCGGAGACACACTTACCACGGCACCCGGCTTTCCATTCCACACACTTTTTCCGTAAGGACGTGAGCCTACATCAATAGCATTTTTTAAAACAGCGGGAACTGATCGGTTGTATTCAGGAGTTACGAAAAGAACACCGTCAAACGTTTTAATTTCATCACGGAATACTTTCCATTGATCAGGTAGTGTTGCTTCCAGGTCTTCATTATATAAAGGGAGTTCTCCAATATTAATCAGTTGAAGTGCCAGTGAAGCAGGTGCAAGACCAATGAGAGTTTTTGCCA
>JAGIAB010000169.1 GCA_017745135.1 Flavisolibacter sp. | reverse complement strand
CTCCTATTCCTTCCGACAAACCCGATATTGCTTTATGCACAGCCCTTGCAGGCGAAATGTTGGGAATGAAGATCATTTATATGGACTCGGGCAGTGGTGCCAAAAAAGCCATTAGCGAAGAAATGATCAGCACCGTTGCCAAAAATATTGCAGTGCCCATCATCGTTGGTGGTGGCATTCGCGATGCCGAAAAAGCCTACCTGAATTGTAAGGCCGGTGCAGATGTGATTGTTGTGGGAAATGCTATTGAAAAAGACGCTTCATTGATTTCAGAAATGGCTGCGGCCATACATAGCAATTCGCAAATAGTAAGCAACAAATAATTTTTTTCTGAAAACCCTTACTGTTTTACCCTCGTTGGAGTGTCCTTTCCAGCCACTATAGTTTTAGAACTGACGGCAATTGCTTTTATAATCTCCGTCATGTTAGCCAGATCAAGCGAAGACACTTCATCGCTTACACGATGATAGTTCGGTTCGCCATCCATTTTTGCAGTGGAAATTGTATGCGCAGGAACACCTAACCTTGCCAGGGTGGCGTTGTCGGAACGATAGAATAAATTTTCCGCGGGATAAGGATCGGGGTGAAATGTAAATGCAGAACCTTTCAGGTTTTTTTGAAGTATTGCACCCATATTGGTTTTGTCATAACCCGTGATGTATGCAGAGTTCTTTCCCCATTTGCTTTCCGTACCGATCATCTCAATATTGAACATGGCTATCACTTGTTCAGGATCATACTGTTTTGAAAAATACTGGGATCCATAACCGCCTATTTCTTCTGCAGTGAACGCAGCGAAGACTAATGTTCTTTCGTTGTTATTGATTTTTTTAAAATAATTAGCTAGCATGATCACTGCAGTTGTTCCCGCTGCATCATCGTTTGCTCCATTGTAAATGCTGTCGCCATTTTGGGGTTGACGTGCAATACCCAGGTGATCATAATGCGCAGAAAAAATTACGTATTCGTTCTTTTTGCTTTTACCCGGAAGAATGCCCACAATATTTGCATACTTGGTTTCATTAAGATTGTGCTCTGCTTTTATTTTGAATTCTTTCGGTCGATAGTGCCCAAGAATATAAACTATCGTGTTATGCTTTTCTTCATCTGAAGTGAATGTTTGCCCGTTGAAAGCAGACAGCCTTGGGAAAATCCTTGAAAAACTTGTGTCCACAAAAACAATCATGTTCTTTTTTGCCTGCAGTATGTCTTCCAGCCGTTCCCGCAATGTTTCATCTGAATTTATATACCTGATCTCATAACCCGATTTCTCATCAATTTTCACTTCCCTATCGAATGTGTTTACGATAACATTTTTGGGATTAATTTCTCCTCCGTCTATTTCTGCTTTCAGGCTGACCAGTTGTGCATTTACCATTGAAAATTTTTGAAGGAAACTATTTTCCTTTATGGGTTGCAATCCTGCTTTTCGAAATTCTTCTGCAATAAAACCGGCAGCTCTGTCAATATCGGGAGTTCCTGCTCTTCTGCCCCGCATATCATCCGATGCTAAAACCGATTCAATCCTGTGAACTTCCTTTACATTAATAATTTCACCTTGCTTTTGCGCACAGGCATAAGTGGTTGCTGCTATGAAAAACAGCAAGAAAGCAATTTTCATTACGGAACTATTATTGATTAGAAATTTCTGCCCCCCGGCTTCAGCCCTGTTAAAGGCTCATCATCTCTTTAAACTTCACCGTTTGCCTGCGGCTAACTTCTATTTTTTCACCACCTTTTAATTCAAGCAATAAACCACCATTAAAATAGGGTTCTATCTTATCAATCATGCGGAGGTTTACAATATGCTTGCGATTGGCACGGAAGAAAACTTTATCATCCAATCGTTCTTCCAATGCATTGAGTGATTTTAAAATCAGCGGCTTGTTGGTACCGAAGAAAACTTTTGCATAATTGCCGACGCTTTCGAACAAACGAACGTCGGACAGTTTTACAAACCAGCAGCGTTCACCATCTTTTACAAACACCTGGTCATTCTCACTTAAAATATTTGCAGACTCTGAATGCTGACTCACCTTTTCGGCTGACCCGTTATGCGTTGTTCTCTTTAATTTTTCTACAGCATCTGCCAGCCTTCTTGGCTCTATAGGCTTTAATAAATAATCCAGCGCATTTACTTCAAATGCTTTCAACGCATATTCATCATAAGCCGTTGTAAAAATCACCTGAGGCGAATGGTCCAATTCAGAAAGCATATCAAACCCTGTCTTACCCGGCATTTGTATATCCAAAAACACGAGGTCGGGATTATGGCTCTCTATTTTTTGTATGCCCTCTTCTGCGTTGGAGGCTTCATCTACAATTTCTATTTCGGGATAGTCCTGCAACAATTTACGCAGTTCAGTGCGTGCCAGACGTTCATCGTCAATGATAATTGCCTTCATATTTGCTTCCTGTCCCCCTGAAGGGAGACTTAGATTTATGTTTGTTTATAAAATTGTTACAGCCATTTATTCGGCGAATGCAATGCAATCCGCTTATATAAACTGACTTTTATCTAAAGATCTAATTGCTGTTTAAAAGTTTTTCCGGCCTTCCCGATAGCTATCGGGACCCCTTCAGGGGGACAGGGGGAATTGAACTTTTGCTTCAACCAAATCGGGGTCGATTTGCTTGATTTCAAATTTTGCTTTTTCGCCATAAAGCAAGCTCAAGCGGTCCTGTGTGCTCGACAAGCCAAATCCCTGGCGTGATAGTCCACCATTCAGATACCCCGTATTCTGAACAACCAGTTCATGAAAATTTCCTGTGAAGTCTGAAATGATCCGCACCAATCCCCCCCGAACATTCTTGCTAATGCCATGTTTAATTGCGTTCTCAACCAGGGTTTGCAACATCATGGGCGGCACCTGCCGGTCCAGTGTATCATCATCGATATCATATTCGATTTTCAACCGGTCTTCAAAACGCATGTTCTCCAGGGCCAGGTAATCCTTCACAATTTTTAATTCATCTTCAAGGCTAACCGTCTCTCCTTTTTCTGCACTCAAACTGCTTCTTAAAATATTACTCAATTCCGTTACCGCTCTTCTGGCTCTTGCAGGATCTTCATCAATTAAAGCCCTGATTCCATTTAAAGCATTGAAAATAAAATGAGGGTTGATATTGGCTTTAATGGTTTTTAACTCCAGAGACTTAACCAGCGCTTCCAGTTTGATCGTATCCAGCTCCTGCTTTCTTGTTTTAGCCATGAAATGGTACATAAAGTAGATGAAACTCCAGATGGTAATTACAGTAATGTAGGAGCCAAAATCCGCGTAAAAGATTTCCTTGTAGCCAGCATTTTTTAATTTGAAAAAGAATTCAAACGGCGCACTGGTACCTGCTGCCATTACAGAAAATATAATGATCAGGCTAATAAGGATGATCAGTTGCTGCCTTATTGGTTTCAGGAGCAGATCAGTAGTGCGAATCACCTCCCGCATGATATGAGTAAACAAGATACCGATCTCAACAAAGAACAGGAGGCGCTGGAAACCTCTTTCCGTCAGGGGATTCATTACAAACACCCACAAAAAAACGTTAATGGCCAAAAAAACTCCCCACCCTGCCAGTTGAAAGATCCAGTATCGTGAAATGATCGGTTGGCGCATTTTACAAATCTAAAAGTATGGCTTGTTAATCCTTTCCATAAATATACCAGTGGAAGATACGTTTTACAAATGGATTTGCCGGCGGAACTGTCGTTCTCAATGTCTAAGCTTTGAAGTCGCCTATCCGGGACATCCGCATCCCCAGTTTTATCATCCCTGCAATCAACCATGTTCCATTCTGGTTTGTTAAGCATTAAAGAGAGGCCTAGCTTTTATGCTAAAAGTGAATATTTTTACACCCTAAATTATCCTAATGCAAGTAAGTGCCGGACCTTTATTGCAAACGATCAACTCCCCTGAAGACCTCAAAAAAATTCCCAAGGAGCAACTCCACCAGGTTTGTGATGAATTACGTCAATTTATTGTTGATGTGGTAAGTGTTCATGGCGGCCACTTTGCTGCAAGTTTAGGTGTGGTTGAATTGACAGTGGCTTTACATTACATCTATAATACTCCTTACGATCAACTGGTTTGGGATGTTGGTCACCAGGCATACGGACATAAAATTTTAACCGGCAGAAGAGATAATTTTATTACTAACCGCAAATACAAAGGCCTCAGCGGTTTTCCAAAACGGAGCGAAAGTGAGTACGATACGTTTGGCGTTGGTCATTCCTCTACCTCAATTTCTGCTGCACTGGGAATGGCCATGGCCGCTAAATACAAAGGCGAAACGGCCCGCAAATCAGTAGCGGTTATTGGCGATGGCGCTATGACGGCAGGTTTGGCTTTTGAAGGATTGAACCATGCAGGTGTAAGTGATGCAGATGTGCTCATCATTCTCAACGACAACTGCATGAGCATCGACCCCAATGTTGGTGCATTAAAAGAGTATCTTACTGACATTACTACTTCTTACACTTACAATAAACTTCGTGATGAGATATGGAAATTGTTAGGCAAGCTTCCTGTAGGTAAAAAATTCACCCGTGATATGGCGTCTAAGCTCGACGCCAGTTTGAAAGGGATGCTGACAAAAAGCAGTAATCTTTTTGAGTCGTTCAACATCCGTTATTTCGGCCCCATTGATGGTCATAACATTACGAAGTTGGTTGACACGTTAAAAGATCTAAGGAATATTCCTGGTCCAAAACTGTTGCACATCCTAACAGTAAAAGGCAAGGGTTATGCACTGGCCGAAAAAGATCAAACCAAATGGCATGCACCGGGATTGTTTGATAAGATCAGCGGTGAGATCTATAAAAAGAAATATGATTTACCACAGCCTCCAAAATACCAGGATGTATTTGGTCATACGATTTTAGAATTAGCTGAGAAGAATGAAAAGATATTTGGCATTACCCCAGCCATGCCTTCAGGTTCTTCCCTCAACATCATGATGAAAGCAATGCCTCATCGTGCTATTGACGTTGGCATTGCAGAACAACATGCCGTTACCTTAAGTGCAGGAATGGCAACACAGGGAATGAAAGTGTTCTGCAATATTTATTCTTCCTTCATGCAAAGAGCTTACGACCAGGTAGTGCACGATGTTGCGATTCAAAAATTACCTGTTGTCTTTTGCTTAGACCGCGGAGGGTTGGTTGGTGAAGACGGCCCCACACATCATGGCGCTTATGATATTGCGTATTTCCGTTGCATACCAAACATGATTATCAGTGCGCCAATGAATGAGCAGGAACTGCGCAACCTGATGTACACAGCGCAATTGGAAAGCACCAGGCTTCCTTTGGTAATTCGTTATCCACGTGGTGAAGGTGTCATGCCCGAATGGAAAAAACCATTTGAAGAAATTACAATTGGCAAGGGAAGAAAACTAAGAGAGGGCAAAGACATTGCGATTCTTTCATTTGGACATCCCGGAAACTTTGCAGCCGCAGCTATACGTGAACTAAAAGCAGAAGGTGTTGCTCCCGCACATTACGATATGCGTTTTGCAAAACCGCTGGATGAAGAATTGCTTCATGAAGCACTGCAGAATTATGAAAAGATCATCACAGTGGAAGATGGAACCGTAGTAGGTGGATTTGGAAGTGCTATAGCAGAATTCATGGCGGAGAATAATTACAAGAACGATTTAAAAATCCTTGGAATTCCAGATCGCTTAGTGGAGCATGGTACATTGAAAGAGCTTCATTATGAATGTGGTTACGATGCCGCTGCAATTGCAGACGCGGTAAGAGAGATGATGAGCAGTAAAATTGATATCAGCAGCATTCTGCCACAATAGTCTTAAAATTATTTATGGAAGAAAAGGCGTTATGCATCTTAGTGTAACGCTTTTTTTGGCTTACAATAATCTCATGTGCTCTTCATCAGTCAATCCTTCCTGCACCTCGTTGTATTCCACAATGAAATTATTCCTTCCCTCGCCGCTAATTAAACGGAGAAATTTCCCCTGTACCAATTCAAGCATAGAGAGAAACATAAAAATAGCATGAACACGGTTCTCTACTTTTTCAAAAAATTTTTCAAAAGATAAAGTCCGTGCACTTTGAGCCATTGAGATGATATCGGTTTTGGTGTGCTCCATTGAGTAGTTGTAGCGAACAACCGTATGAACCGGCTTGTTCATACGATCACTGTACTTCTGCATTACTCTTTCAAATGCTTTCATTAAACGAAACACAGTAATGGTTTGCATTTCGGTACCTTCGCTGGCTTCTTCTCCTATTTGGGATAATTCTTTTTGAATATTACCTCTTTTGATCATCAGCATCCGGTCTGCTTCCATTTCAGCCATCTTTGCTGCAGCTTCTTTGTATTTTTTATACTCAAGAATTTTATCAACCAGCTCCTGTCTTGGGTCAATTTCATTTCCCTGAGCATCCAGTTCTTTACGCGGCAATAACATCTTCGCTTTAATACGCATCAGGGTCGAAATGAATAAAATGAATTCACTTGATAATTCAATGTTCAATGACTCCTGCGAATGGATGAACTCCAAAAAATCGTTGATGATCTTTGTAATGGGAATATTATAAATGTCCAATTCATCTCTTTCAATAAAAAACAACAAAAGATCGAAAGGACCTTCAAATTGCGGAAGTCTGATCTGGTAACTCACTATGCAAAATTTAAAAGAAAAGTCCCGCTAAACGGGACCTCACAAAAATAAAGTTTTAAGCCTGAACTGCCTATTTCTTCAATGAATCCCTGATCTCCATTAACAATTTCTCCTGTAAACTATATTCCGGGGCTTTGGGTTCCGCTACAGGTGCTTCTTTCTTG
>JAGIAB010000168.1 GCA_017745135.1 Flavisolibacter sp. | reverse complement strand
TTTACAACATCCGCTTAACAAACATTATTTAAGTGGAATGTTTTTGGTGCAGCGGCAGAATGTCTTCAAGTTTTAAAACTTTACTCTGTAATGCGGTCGTTTTTAGAATAATTATTTTTTGCCAGCGGGTTTGGCACCGCCTTTATCTTTCTTGGTACCATATTTAGAACGGCTCTGCTTGCGGTCTTTTACACCAGCAGTATCCAAAGAGCCACGAACAATATGATAACGTACACCTGGTAAGTCTTTAACACGACCACCGCGGATCAATACGATTGAGTGCTCCTGCAGGTTGTGACCTTCACCGGGGATATAAGCAATCACCTCAATTTTATTGGTCAAACGAACTTTGGCAACTTTACGCAAAGCCGAGTTTGGTTTTTTAGGTGTAGTTGTGTACACACGGGTACAAACTCCACGGCGCTGAGGACAAGAGTCCAAAGCTCTCGACTTGCTTTTTGCACGAATAATTTCTCTTCCTTTACGTACTAATTGTTGAATAGTAGGCATTCTAAACCTTTATATTTTTGGGATGGCAAAGGTATGGGACGAGGGGGGAATAACCAAAATTCTAAAATTTAAATTCTGAAAAACTTCACAAAAAGGCTGTTTGCTCTTAATGGAAATAAAAAATCAACCCAAACATGAGTTGATTTTTTTTAGATTTTTTTTGATTTAGTGCTTAACCCACCTTTACCATCCATCCGTACTTATCCTCTCTCCTTCCCTCCCGAATGTCAGTAAGCCAGTTTTTGATCATGGGAGAAATTTCCCATTGATCCGTATCAAAACTCATTATAAAATCTTTGTAACGCAATTCCTTCAATGGAGAAATGGTAGCTGCAGTACCTGTTCCAAACACTTCGCGAAGAGTGCCCGCCTTGTAAGCATCAATGATCTCATCAATACTAATTGGCCTTTCTTCCACAGTAAAGCCTGCTTCTTTTAATAAGGTCAGAACGCTATCTCTTGTTACACCTGCCAATATAGTTCCGGAAGCCAAATCAGGGGTGATTGCTTTATTACCAATGATAAAAACCACATTCATCGTGCCTATTTCCTGAACATATTTATGTTCAACTGCATCTGTCCAAAGCACCTGGTCGTATCCCTTCTGTTTTGCTAATGCCGAAGGATACAAAACCGCTCCGTAATTACCTGCAGCTTTTGCAAAACCAATACCTCCCGGCGCAGCCCTTACATATTTTTCTTCCACATAAATACGCATTGGCTCAGCATAATATGGACCGGTTGGACTTAAAATAATCAGGAATTTATAGCTCTCCGAAGGCCGAACGCCAATCATTTCATCAGTTGCAAACATGAATGGACGGATGTACAAAGAATGATCTTCTTTATTTGGTATCCAGTTGTTGTCCAAAGCCACCAATTGCTTCATACCCTCCATAAAAATTTCTTCAGGAACCGGGGGCATTGCCATTCTTTCTGCAGAAATATTAAAACGCTTGTAATTATCCTGAGGCCGGAAGATGTATGCATGTCCTTCTTTATCTCTATAGGCTTTAATTCCTTCAAAAATGGCCTGACCGTAATGCAATGCAGCCAGTGATGGACTTAACAAAAGAGGTTGATACGGTTTAATTTCAACATTTTTCCACTCACCGTTTTCATAATCGGCCTCCAACATATGATCGGTAAAATATTTTCCAAAGGGCAAATGCTCAAAACTAAAATCATGTAGTTTACTTTGCTCCGCCTTGTTTACGGTTATACCCGTTGTAACAACCATAATAAATTTAATTTAGTAACAAAGAAACAAAAAATTCGTCAGTCACTAGTGGACGTTCATCACAAATGAGCTTAAATAATATTCAACTCAAAAGCAGCCTGCTGGCCGATTTGTATAAAGATTCCCTGATAGAAACAAGTGTAACCTCTGCACCAGAGGTTAAGCAATTGAAGTATTTAGGCAATAACCAGAAGAATATTCTTATTATAGTTTCACATCAAACCCTTCCGTTTTTACCGGATGAAGAATTAAGTTTTTTAACCAATATACTTGCCGCCTGTAAATTAAGCATGGCCGATATTGGAATCATCAATAATTACAAAGCAGAACCAACCGATCTGTTAAACATGATTCAATCCGAAGCCAGAAATGTTTTGCTTTTTGGAATAGAGCCTTTGGAAATCGGTTTACCAATAAATTTTCCTCCCTTTCAACTGCAACCGTTTAATAATCGTACGTATTTGCATGCACCGGCATTATCGCAAATCGAAAACGATAAAGCACTGAAGGGCCGGCTGTGGAGTTCATTAAAAGTTTTATTTGGCATTTAATAACAATAGATGAAAATCATTTTTGCTACCAATAACCAGCATAAGGTTGATGAAATACGTTCGGCTCTGCCTGAGAATTTTTCCATCATCAGTTTAAAAGAAGCTGGTATCACTATCGACATTCCTGAACCACACGACACCTTGCAGGAGAACGCTGCAGAAAAAGCAAGAACCATTCATCAGCTCACCAAAACAAACTGTTTTAGTGAAGACACAGGGCTTGAAGTGTATTCGCTGAATAACGAACCCGGTGTTCATAGCGCCAGGTATGCAGGCGAAGAAAAATCATTTGATAAGAATATTGAAAAGCTTCTTTCCAAACTTGAAGATTCTTCAGAAAGAAGTGCAAGGTTTCGTACCGTTATCTGTTTAGTTCTTGAAGGTGAGGAATACTTCTTTGAAGGCATTTGCGAAGGCCGCATCATCAATGAAAAAAGAGGAGAGCAGGGATTTGGTTACGATCCTATCTTTATTCCAACGGGCTCAGGCAAAACATTTGCCGAAATGAGTATGGATGAAAAAAACAGTTTCAGCCATCGAAAAAAGACAACAGACAAGCTGGTAGTATTTTTGAATAATTATAAGACGGATTGAACAGTTATCAAATAAATAAAAGCATTTAAACTATTGAAACTTGAGTAAGGCAAGCAACCAAATAATTTCCGAATCCGACTTAATAGAAGGATGCAGGAGAGGTGACCGGAAAATGCAGCATGAGCTGTATAACCGGTTTGCTCCAAAAATGTATGGTGTTTGCCTGCGTTATGCGTCTAATGCCGAAGAAGCGGAAGATATTTTACAGGAAGGATTTATAAAAATTTTCAACAAGATCGGCAGCTATCGTGGTGATGGATCTTTTGAAGGATGGATCAGGAGGATTTTTGTCAACACGGCCATTGAACATTACAGAAAGAAAATTTACCTGCAACCGATCACTGAAACAGAGGAGAACACGGTTGAGGGAAAATATCTTTCTGTATTAGATAACCTTGCAGAAAAAGATATCATTCAACTGGTTCAGCAGTTATCGCCAGGCTACCGAACGGTTTTTAATATGTATGTGGTGGAAGGATATTCGCACAAGCAAATTGCAGAAATATTAGGAATAAGCGAAGGAACGAGCAAGTCGCAACTATCAAGAGCCAAATTGATCTTGCAGGACTTGGTTAAAAGTTTTATTGAACGAAGAAAACGAGTACCGTAGCTATGAGCAGCCAACTCCAAAATAAACTGTTGCATTATGAGGTTCAGCCTCCGGAAGGAGTTTGGAATAAAATAGCTGCGTCTATTGAAGAAAACTTCTCTCCATCGCTTTCTGAAAAATTGCATGAATACGAACAAGCCCCACCATCCGGTGTTTGGCAAAATATAGTTTCGCAATTAGATACACCAACTGTTGAGGAAACTAAGGTTGTACCTTTTTATATCAGGTACAGGAGACCGCTAAAATATTCCGGCGCTGTCGCCATTTTTATTTTCCTGGCCGTATTGACTTCTCTTTTAATCAGCAAGAAAACAGAATCTGAATTTCCGGCAGAAGGTATTGTACAGAACAATGCTGTTAAAAACAATTCGCCAAAGGCATTTTCAAGTTCAGATGCAGATGATTCTTTCAAAGAAAAAAAAGATTCTAACCCTGGTCGTCTGATAGCAAAATCAAAAGCTTCGAAACGCCAGCAGGAAGGAACTAAAAGATCACTTTCTTTTGCTGAAAACCTTTTACCACGCCAGGCAGAAAGAAACGAAATGGTTCATACTTCTATTGACGCTGACAAATACATGATTTATAGTGATGAAGATGGAAACGTAGTTCGTCTTCCCAAAAAAATATTCAGTGCTTTTGCTTGCCCAACCGAAGATTTGATTTGCAGGCAACGGCTCCAACAGCTTCGCGAAAAATTTGCAGCTTCTGCAACTACTGCTGATTTTACCGGGTTGCTTCAAATCCTGAAAAGTTTACAGGAAAATCAGTAATCTTGATCATGGCACGGATCAAGATCGAACTACCGGAACAATTCCATTTCTCAACGAAAATTCCAATCCGCATTACTGATCTAAATTATGGTGGACATGTCGGCAATGATACCGTACTCACATTGATCCATGAAGCAAGAGTTCAATTTCTGAAATCGCATGGATACGAGGAATTGAATATAGAAGGTGTTAGCTTAATTATGAGTGATGCCGGCATTGAATTCAAAGCTGAATTATTCTACGGCGACATTGTAACTGCGTTTGTAACAGCAACCAATTTTAATCGTGCAGGCTTTGACCTGTTTTATAAATTAATGCGGGAGCAAACAATGGTAGCAGCAGCAAAAACAGGAATGATCTGTTATAACTATAATACAAGAAAAGTAGTGAGCGTACCGGCCGAAGTAAAGGAAAAATTAAGTCGTGAAGCGTCAATCCTCAATCGTGAATTCGAAAGTCATTCAAACAGAGAGAAACGTTAGAATGATAAACGCTAAATAATCAATTAAAGCAATAGGCAATGAAGCAATAAAACAATATGCACCGTGCTATCATTGTGAATTTACGAACTAAAGAACTCTTCAATTCACGTTTCACGATTGACGATTCACGTCCTCATTCCAAATCCTCCAGCTTTCCTCCGCCTGCGCTAACAACATTTCGTATCCATTGATGATTTGTGCTCCTTTCGCCTCTCCCTGCGCAAGAAACTTTGTTTTGGGAGGATTGTAAGTCAAATCATAGAGTAAATGTTGCGGGGTGAGGTATTGATAAGGAATAGGCGGATCCTGGTCAACATTTGGATACATTCCAAGCGGAGTGGTATTAATAATAATTTGATGTCCTTCTATAGCATCGTTTCCTATGTCTTCATAACCTAACTGGTTTTGTTTTTTATTGCGTGACACGAGAAGGTAATCGATGCTTAGTTCCTTTAATGCATACTGTACTGCCTTTGAAGCGCCGCCAGTTCCTAATACCAACGCACACTTATGAAACGGCTGCAGTAGTTTTTGTAAAGAATCTTTGAACGCAATAACGTCTGTGTTATAACCATGCAATTCTCCATTTGTTATTTTAATGCAATTGCAGGCTCCTACACCTTCAACAATTTCATTTTTAAAATTGAGAAACTGTATTACTTCTTCTTTATAAGGAATGGTAACGTTTAACCCTTTCAGTTCGGGATTTTCCAGAATAAGTTTTGAAAATTCTTCAATCGATGAAAGTTCAAAATTTTCGTAGCTGCAGTCCTTGATTCCTTCTTCGGCAAACTTTTTTGCAAAATAGGTTTTCGAAAATGAATGTTTGAGTGTTTTGCCAATTAATCCAAAACGTTTCATCTGTTATCGATTATTTATTTTCAGCCAGATGGAACTTACAATGATAAAAATTTCATTACACGATTAAGTTAAATGAAAATTTTATCATGGACGTTTCATGCATTTTCTTTATTGAGGAATAAATGAAAAGTATCGCCACGCAAACCAATTCTCATCGATTCCAAAGGCAATACTTCCGTTGGAGCAATGTTGCCCAAATTGACGTTACAGCCAAGCAATTCGATAAAATATAGTTGCTGTGCCTTTTGAGGCGCTTCCCAAAGAATTTTTTCACCGGGAATTTGAGTGAGAATCTCCTGAACCAAACCTTCTCTCACCTCACCGGTACCGCGGTAAATACCCACATTACCGGCTTCTCTTGCTTCAGCAATTACATAACTGGCGCCGGCATTTAATTCGGCACGCATCAATTCAATCCATTTGTAGGGAGGAATGATATGAGCGGCGTCTTTACTTCCCACTTCACTCAGAACTGTTCCGTGTTTTGTAAGTTTTTCTATATACCCGCATTTTTCAGCATGAGGAATGGTGATGGAACCATCACTTACTTCCATATAGCTTATTCCAAAATTTTTACAAACCGATATATAGTCATCGAATTGATTCCGCACCAAAAATGCTTCAAATAAAGTTCCGCCGAAATAAACAGGGATATTATAAGAACGGTAGACTTCCAGTTTCTCCTCAAGATTAGGCGTAACAAAAGAAGTTCCGAAACCAAGTTTCACAATATCAACATGTGGGTTGCCAACACTCATGAAATTCTTTGCTTCTTCTACACTCAGCCCCTTATCCATAACCATGGTAATTCCAGAAGTGCGTGGCTTGTGATTGCGCTCAGGAATTTGCGAGAGATTAAAATTCATTCGTATGCAGTGGTTTAATTGCCCGCAAAAATAGGGAAGTAAAAAAATTATCTCCCTGATAATTCTCTGTTAACGATTCTTTTTGTACTGCGCAACCATGTCTACTACCAATGGATTTTGCAAAACAGAAGGATTTAACTGAATAAATTTTTTGAGATGTTTAGGGGCACCGGAAAGCGCTTTTTGCAGATACAGCAATGCTTCTTTTGATTTATTCATCGCAAACAAAATGGCACTGAGATAATACATAAAGATGGCTTTGTTATTTGTATGACTTAGCGCTGCCAGGGTTTGTTGTCTTGCCTCTGTATAATATTCAGCCGAATACAGACC
>JAGIAB010000167.1:363-6846 GCA_017745135.1 Flavisolibacter sp. | reverse complement strand
CAACATATGCAAACCATTATTGGCTCGGGAGGAACGATTGGTGTCCCCTTAGCAAAAGAACTAAAGACCTTCTCTAATCAAATCAGACTGGTAAGCAGAAATCCTAAAAAAATAAATAATAGTGATGAGCTTTTCCCACTCGATGTAAAAAACCTTGATCAAATTGACAAAGCAGTTGCCGGCAGCGAGGTGGTCTACATTACCATTGGCTTCGACTATAAATTATCCGTGTGGCAAAACACCTGGCCTCCGTTTTTGCAGGCTGTGATTGAAGCCTGTAAAAAGCATGGATCTAAACTGGTTTTCTTTGATAACGTTTATATGTATGCAAAATCGGCCCTACCGCATATGACGGAAGATTCACCACTGAACCCTCCCAGTAAAAAGGGACAAGTACGAAAACAACTGCACGAGATGATCCTAAACGACGTAGAAAAAGGAAGGCTGACTGCGTTGATTGCAAGGTCTGCCGACTTCTACGGACCCGATACCAATAAGAGTGTGCTGGCAGAAACCGCAGCAAAAAATTTACTAAAGGGAAAGAAAGCACAAGCCTTTGGTGACATCAACAAGATTCACACCTACACCTTTACACCTGATGCAGGTAAGGCCACTGCCCTACTTGGCAATACTGCCGATGCCTACAACCAGGTATGGCATGTGCCTACCACCAAGGAAAAACTAACCACAAAACAGTGGATAGAACTGATCGCCGAAGAAATTAATGTCGCCCCAAACATTCAAACAATTCCTACGTGGATGCTTCGTGTATTAGGCCTATTCAATTCCACTATTAAGGAATTTCCTGAAATGCTTTATCAAAACGAAACGGATTATGTTTTTGACAGCAGCAAGTTTGAAAAAAGATTTGGCATACAGGCAACCAACCCGCGTGATGGAATAAAGAGCATGATGGACTACCTAAAAAAGATTACTTGAGAGCGAAAACTATTTTATGATTTTCCAGGTGATATCCGTGTGCTTTGCATTGGAGTTATTTCAAGTGATGGAACTATCAAAAATAGGTGAGGTTATCGGGATACCCAAAGACAGCAGGGATATTGCTGAATGTCTCCTGATAAATATAACGGTGATATCTTCATAAAGAAAACAAACCTTTATATCCTTCATTAAGGAATCTATTGAGCCTATCATCAACTGTTTGCTGATGTTATCCGGTGTTACTGTGTTGCCCGATATTTTTTACTCCATTTTCAGTTGCAGAAGTTTTTCCTGTCCCATATTCTTCAAAAAACAATTTTGACATACGTAAGGGCTTAAGAACAGCAAAATGGCCGGGAATCTGTCTTGCTTTCTCCGACAGTATTTGTTTCAGTGCCCTAACCGCTTTCACCGTGTGCATTCCTTTATTCAACATCACGCAATTCGACCATATTCCATAAGCTGCATCTGTTATTTCTGCTCTTGTTGGCAATCCCTTTTTGTTCATTGTTTCCAATATCTGCGTGGCATAAATAACAGGAGCATGCGCTGCACGGCATAAACTGATAATTTCATCCTGGGCCTGGCTGATATTTTCAAATCCAAGCTCCACTGCCAGATCGCCTCTTGCTATCATCACGCCATAATAAGGCTGGCGCATTGCTGCAAAAAGCAAAGAAGGTAAGTTTTTCATGGCGGCAGGTTTTTCAATTTTTAGCACTATGGGCAGACTAGTGCCTGAAAGCAGATTTTGAAGTTCTGTCAGATCTTCTGTGCTCTGGATAAAAGAATAACCCACTATGTCCGCATATTCTTTTATAAAGGGAATGCATTTATGGTCGAACTCAGAAAGAGCAGGAATACGCAAATGGGAATCAGGAAAATTAATTCCCTTTTCAGCCTTCAAAAACGGCTTTTTGGAAGATACTCTTGTTACCTCCAGCTCAGCGCCGTTTCTTTTAAATCCAATCACTTTTGTTTCTATCAAACCATCATCGAAAATCACTCTCTCTCCTTCCTTTAGTTGTTGAATGATGCCGGGGATGGAGCACTCAACAACAGGAAGCTTTGATTTACCATCATTTTTTTCAGTCAGCAAAATGATATCCTCCTCCTCAACCTCAATCCGGTTGTGCTTTGCTGTTATTTCAGTTCTCATCTTGGGGCCCGCCAGGTCCATATAAACTTTACAGGGAATGCCGGAAAACTCACTGGCGTCTCTAATCATCTTAATCATTTGAAGCCATGTGGCCTCATCGTCATGAGCGCAGTTGATCCTGGCTACATTCATGCCCGCTTTCAAAAGTTTTTTTACAGCCAGGTAGTCGCGGGCAAAAGAAGTTTTAAATGTTACCATGATAGAAGGAATGCCATCGTGATCCTTCTTCCCAAAAAGTTCTGTGGTTCTCTTCTTTACAATTTCCTGAGCGGTAAAATAGTCACAGGGCACCTGACCATCCTTATTAAAACTGAAATGTTGTAATACGGCGAGCAGTTGACTTTCCGTATACGCTTCAGACATATTGAGTGTTGAAAGGCCTTGCAGGTGTAATGAAGTTTGCAGTGATCCCAGGTCCCTGCTTCTCAGGAATAAATAATGTAAAAGATTAGCAGCACTTGCCTTTTGAGAAGGATGCACTTTGTCAAGCAGGAAAGAAAATTTTCCTTCTTGCTGTTTCATAGAATGATATAACTGAATCAGATTGTCAGCTATGCCAGGTGGTGTGTTTTGTTCGTGAATAGCTAGCCGTATACTGTTTGTTTAAGGTTATTTCTTTTTTCTGATCGAATCCTGCTTTTCCAATTGTTGCTTTTTTTGTGTAATCGTTGAATCTACCATTTTCTTTCCTGCTTTCTCTATAGAGTCCACTTGTTCCCTGCTTCTATCAGCGGCAGAATCTATGATTTGTTTTTCTGCATGAGCAACTGAATCCAGCGAATCTCTTTCGTTAGAAATTGTATCCGCTGAATTGTTACAACTCAAAATCAACAACAAACCGACGGAAATAAAAATTCGCATTCTATAAAGTTTATGGCAGCTCAACAACTGATTCTTGTTCTGTTGAAGACGGTCTAAAAATTATTTTGCGGACAGATTAACACGCTAACTACTGAACTTTCTTTCCACCCAAAAGCAAAAGAGCAACCCCTCCAATAATCACTACGACACCTGCAATTCTTGGCCAGGAAACAACTTTTGTTTCTGTTTTGTTGATGTCTATTATATCCGTATCTAAAATTTTTTTCTTCTCTTTATAATGAAAGGCGCCTGTGGCAAGCATTGCGATGCCTCCCACAATCAAAATAATTCCTACTATTTTCAACATACTCATTACGTATTATATTGTAATTCCTGATTGCTCAGTAACTGATACGCTTTCAGCCTTTACATTAAAGACACTGCTCCCTTAGTTGATTGATCAACCGGCAAGTCCCGTATTATGAGAAACACTTTCGATCCAGCCTTTTGTATCATCAATATTTTTACCAAGCTTACGTGCTACCCTTTCAAGCAACTCTTTTTCTTTTCCCTTTTCGTACCGGAGATCTTCATCAGTTAAGTCCGGGTTAACTTCCTGAATCATGTCTTTCACTTCATCCCAGGGAGCTTCTAATTTTAATTCGTACACTGTCATAAAAAATGTTTGTGATATCAAGCCACTACAGCTTGTTTTAAAACAGATTTTACTTTGTTTACAATATGTGCCGCATCAATGCCTGCATCACTTAGCAATTCATCTTTGGTACCCGATTGCGATATTTTTTGAACCGCCATTTTTATCACCTGTCCCTGGCCTGAAAGAGCAGCGGCAGCAAAATCACCGAAGCCTCCATGCTTAAAATGATCTTCCACTGTAATTAAAATTTTTTGTTCTGTTGCATGAAGACATTTTTTTAGCGTAACAGAATCGACAGGATGGATCGAATAACAATCCACCACGCATATGCTGATATCCTCTTTTTGCAATTCATCTGCAGCCTTTAAGGCTTCAAAAACAGTTATGCCTGTAGCTGCAACCGTTAAACGATCATGATCTGATTGCCGTAAAATAGTGGAACCGCCGATAGTAAAATGGTCTTCGTTTTTATAAAGCAATGGTGTTTTTGGGCGAAGCGTTCGCATATAAGCAAAGCCCCGGTGAGATGCCATCAGCGGCACCAGCTTCGCCGTAGAAACGGCATCACAGGGTTGAAGCACTACTGAGTCAGGAAGCGTTCCAAATAAGGAAATATCTTCCAATCCCATTTGAGAAGGTCCATCTTCCCCGATACTGACACCAACGTGTGAACCGATGAATTTTATGTTCGCTTCTGAAACCCTTGCCATTCGTATCTGGTCGGCCGCTCTTGTAAGAAATGCTGCGAATGTGGCAACAAAAGGCGTTTTGCCCATTCGGGAAAGTCCTGCCGCAACAGATATCATATTTTGTTCGGCAATGTAAGATTCGATAAATCTTTCCGGGTAAGCTTTCTTAAACATCTCCGTAAAAGTTGAATTCATCACATCGCCATCCAGAGCATACATTTCTTTATTCTGTTCACCAAGCTTTGTCAATACTTCACCAAACACTTCTCTTGTTGCATATTCTTTTCCCTGTTCGAAGGTTAATCCTGTATCAGCTATATTAACCGGGAATTGAGGTGATTTGTTTTGTTGGGGAGTTTTTAAATGAAAGCGCAGGTTATCATCTAGGTTTCCTAATTCTTTCAAAGCCTTCTCCAGTTCTTCTTTATTCAGTGCTTTGCCATGCCAGCCGTCTTTATTTTCAAGAAAAGAAATGCCATGCCCCTTAAAAGTTTTCGCTACAATGGCGAAAGGTTTTCCATTTGGTTTTTGCGCCGTTTGCAACGCTTTGTCAATCTCCCCGTAATTATGTCCGTCAATTGCAATCACTTCAAAATCGAATGCTTTAAACTTTCTTACGTATTCATCAATGCGATGACCAAACATAGTTTCCTGGCTTTGACCCAAACGGTTAATGTCAAGGATCGCGACGAGGTTATCCAGCTTTTCATGTGAAGCGAAATTGGCGGCTTCCCATATCTGCCCTTCAGCTAATTCTCCATCACCTGTAAGAACATAAGTTTTACTTCCATATCCTTCACGTTTGGATACCAGTGCCAGTCCGGCACCAACGGATAAGCCTTGTCCCAGAGAACCTGTTGCTGCTTCAGCATATTTATATTGCGGCACCGGATGACCTTCAAACCGGCTTCCGAATTTCCGCAAGGTTTTCAGTTCCTCCAGAGGATAAGCACCAGCCATTCCAAACAGGGTATATAACAGCGGTGCTGCATGGCCTTTTGAAACTACGAACCGGTCATTGTACAAATCAAGGGGATCGTTAAGATTGTAAGTGAAATAACGGTCAAATAATACCGCAGTGATATCAGCCGCTGATAAGCAGGAAGTGGGGTGGCCGGAACCTGCTTCGGTAGTAGAGATCAAACACCATTTACGAACGAGATTTGCTTTTTGCTTTACTTCTTCCAAGTGTTCCATAATTGCAATCTTTGAGGTGATCAAATGTTTTACATGTTTCGATAATGAAAGTCATGTTCCCTGAATAAGAATGCTCTAAAGGGAGGAGAATATGGCGATAGCAAAATTAGACTAATAATTGCCGGGGTAATAAGTACAGGTCGCTTACAGGCGAATTTCAAAGGAACATCCCAATATTTTTTACAAAGGTTGCAGCACATAATGAAGGACTAAGTCCATACACTTCAACCTTAAGACAACCCTCGATCAAAAAAATAAAAAGACAGGCTTTGGAACAGTGTTTGAGCAAATAGTGTATGGCAACCAGGCGAGTCATAACCAGCTAAACATTTTCTGCGCAGCAAGGAATTTTCAACCGATCCGCCTGGCGATCAATACCGTTAAATTCTGCCTCGTTATTATCTCTGTTAGCTTTAATTGTGTTCTACTTTATGACAACAAACCCGTAGCTGTGCAAGAAACTTAAAAGCAGAATATGGACTTTTGAAAAAGCACAGCGTTTTCGGAGTATGAGGTTTTGAAAGTTTGTTCTGCAAAAAATCCCAATAAAATCTATAAACCATTTCAAACTCTGAAAGACTGTCGCTTCCAATCTCCCCGAAGGACCATCTAAACGCATCATACATTCAGAACATAACCGGTTTTTATCACCCGGAAGTGATTCTAAACCATCTCTATTTTAAATTCAAAATTGATTCAAGATGAAGAAAAAGTTTTTTAATGCGAAATTTTATCGCAACGACGCAGCAACCGAGATGGTGGTTGAAGACGGAAGAATCGCTCAGATTGGAACGAATCTGTCAAAAGTTGACGAGGAAATTGACCTCAACGGGAAGCTTGTCCTGCCTCCTTATGTCGATCCTCATTTGCATTTGGATTATGTATATACCGGGCGAAATGACGGCGGTAAAATCAAATCAGGAACGTTATTCGAAGGCATTGAACGGTGGCATGAAATCAAAAAAACGCAGTCGAAAGAAGATGCCAGGGAACGGGCATTAGCTGCCATACGAGAGGAGGCTTCCCAGGGTGTGCAA
>JAGIAB010000167.1:0-353 GCA_017745135.1 Flavisolibacter sp. | reverse complement strand
CGCACGCATATTGACGTGACAGATCCCAAACTTTTGGGCTTGCAGGTTTTGCTTGAGCTTCGGGAGAAATTAAAAGATGTGATCACCATACAGATTGTATCTTTTCCACAGGAGGGCATGTATGCTTATAAAGGCGGACATGAACTGGTAGAAGAAGGTTTAAAGATGGGAGCGGATTGTGTGGGCGGAATTCCGCACTTCGAATGGGCTTATGAAATGGGCGAAAAATCCGTGCATAACACAGTAGAACTTGCCTTGAGATATAACAAAATGATTGACGTCCACTGTGACGAAACCGACGATCCCCTGTCGCGTTTCGTGGAACTACTCAATGCATTGGTGACAGTAGAAGG
>JAGIAB010000166.1 GCA_017745135.1 Flavisolibacter sp. | reverse complement strand
GTACCGTTGGCTTTTTCTTTTTCGGGAAGGTAAACTTCCAGCGTTGGCTTTATTACGCTGCGGAACATTCCAGAATTGAAAGTTTCTTTCTTCTCTGTTTTTTTTGAATTCGGAACAGCACCAGGATAGATTTCAATTACATCCTGCGAATGGGCAATAAATGAAAAGAGCAAGCAAATCATAAAACATGATTTGCTTGCTTTGGTTTTCCTTATTTGTGAATTCATTATTTCACGTATCACACTTGTTCTTTTTAAAAATATTTTTATAATTCTCCTTTCTTCGATAAAAAACTGAATTAATAATAGCAGCTGGCCTCACTGCTATTATTAGGTTTCAGAGTTTTTAATCTTTAAATAAATAAGGAGCCATTTGATAGAGGCTGCGGCGCCATGTTTGAAACTCGTGGGCTGTGCCCGGAGAAACATAAGTTGCCACCTTATATCCTGCCGCCTTTAAATCAGCTTCAACTTTCGGAAGACCGTTAGCTCCACCTGTTTCTTTACCACCATAGCTTATAAATATGAACTTAGGCTTCATTTTGCCTTGCAAATCTTCCGGAGTATAGTTACCGCCACTTAACAGTCCCCAATAACCAAAAACTTCCGGTTTATTTAATGTGATCACTTTTGTTTCTGCAGCACCCATTGAAAGACCAGCCATAGCACGACCATCTCTTTTCGCTATTGTTCTAAAATGTGAATCCACATACGGTATTAATTCATCTACTAATACAGCTTGAAAGCCATTGTTGGCAATCATGGCTGCCATACCACCTCCTGGACCTCCGGCATTACGATTAGAACCAGCTGGAGTATTTGTTGTGTTACCTTGAGCAGCAGGAGTAGCAGGGCGTGGGCCTGCACCAGGCCTACCACCAGTGTTGGTCATGCCATAAGTCATTACAACGATAAACGGTTTTATTCTACCTTCTGCAATCATATTATCCATGATCAGGTTAGCCTTGCCTTGAATTCCCCATGAAGTTTCATTTTCACCCCAACCATGTTGCAGGTATAATACCGGGTATTTGGTATTTCCTTTCTCATAACCCGGGGGAGTGTAAACAAATGCAACCTTTTGCGAGTTGGTGCTTTTTGAAGGAAAGATGATCTGCTGCATGTTTCCATGAGGAACATCTTTAAGCGCATAAAAATCCTGGTCTTTAGCAGGTATTTCGATGCCACTTTCCCAGCGTTGAGAGCCATAGAAAAATCCTGTTCCGGGATCATTAAATGTTGCGCCATCTACAGTAATGCGATAATAGTGGAACCCTTCATCCATTGGTCCGGCAGTTGTTCCAATAAAATAACCACTATCCACTTTAGTAAGCTTTGTTCCTCCTTGTCCACCAAGGCCCAGACTTACCCGAACACTATCAGCGTTGGGCGCATATATCCTAAACCTGGCATATCCTTGAGAGTTAACTTGCGGGTATTCCTGGAAAGGCTGGTTAAAACCAGAAGGTTTAAAATCTTCCAATGGCGCAGTCGCGGTCTGCGCATAACAGAAACCACTAAACAATGTGGTTGCTAAAAGAATCGTTGAAAATTTTGCAGTCATTTGCTTATAGTTTTAAATTAAAAACTGAATTGATTGAGGATCCAAAGGGTATTTTCATCTTCATTAAATTCCGGATTAGAATTAATATCAAAGCAGTAAATAAATCAGGTTTCGCAGGACTGCAAACTGGCCGGCGATATCGCAACATTTCACAACAAGAAGGTAAAGCAAGCACTAACTGTTTCATAGCCGATTGTTTTGTTGTCAGTTGAATCGTCATTGGTTTACAAGCATCGTCCAGGCATTTGAAACACAAATCCATCTAGCAAATCACGGCCGGAAAGCTGAACGAAAGTCTAAAGTACGAACATATTTTATTTGTAAATCTGACGTATATCCACTTAAGGTTAACTATGGTTAAAACCTCGGATTCACACTCAATCACACAAGTACAATCTTACTATTACTTAAGAATCATCACACTGTACGTTCCCTGTATCAATTTAATAAATGTAAATTTCACATTTTATCCTGAAACGGATACAAGCCATACAATTTTATTTTAAAATGTGGAGGGAAGGTTGAAAACTTCACCCACAAGAATTTGATACTTGAACAGAATTGATAGATATGCAATAAAACATTGCCATAACCGATCAATCAAAAAAGTATTCCTGTAAGGTCAATGATACCGGTTCAAACACAAGGCCTCGCTATGGCAATTGGTTATTTTGATTGGCTCTTGAAAAAATTACTCATAAACAATACTTGATATTGTATGGCATTTTGCCAATAGTTCCAATTGTGCGCACCCGGACGGGTAATATAATCGTGAGGTATGTTACGATACAAGAGTTCCTGATGGAGATTTTCATTCACTTTATAAAAGAAATCCTCCGTGCCGCAATCAATCAATAGCGAAAGAGAATTAGGCCTTAGCAAATGCAGCATGTTTATCACCGTATATTTATCCCAATTCTCCGGACGGTCGGCATATCTTCCTAAACGTAAAGCCATGTCCCAGTTATTGGGAAAAGGCCGAATGTCCACACCACCGCTCATACTGCCGGCAACACCAAATACATCCTGGTGTTTAATGGCGAGATACAAACCACCGTGACCGCCCATGCTCAAACCTGTGATGCCCCTGCCCTTTCTGTCCTTAATGGTTTTATACTTGCCGTCAATCCAATTTACCAGCTCCTTAGATACATAAGTTTCGTATTTATAGTTTGAATCAACAGGGCTGTCCCAATACCAACTGTTATTACCATCAGGACAAACAATGATAATCCCGTACTGATCCGCTAATTTTTCAACACCTTTGGCTTTACTTACCCAGTCGCTGTAATTCCCGCTGTAGCCATGTAATAGATAAACAACAGGCAAAGCCTGGACAGTTGCATAATTGTCCGGCGTAATCACAACAGCTTTAATGTTTTTTTTCATTGATGGACTGTACGTACTTACAGTGTCAATAACAGCAGCATTACTATTTTGAAAGACAATAAAAAAAGAAAGAATGAAAATGAATTTTAAAATCTGTCCCATGCCATGAATGTAAAACAGTTTATAATTTAACAGGCAAAACTTTTTCTCACATGTATAAATATTGATGCTTATTATTTGCGCAACTTCTTATAAACATCTGAGAGTTTTATTCCTGGCAAAAGCTACAAGAAAAATTGAATGTCGCTTTCACCCTGAGACTACATCTTATTCTTTGCATAGCGCAACAAGCCCTTTACTAAATAAAAATGGAAGGATGAAGACTCACCCTTCCTGACTGCTTAATCAACGATTGAGTTACTGCTATATATGAGGATATAAAAAAACAAACACCTTAGGCAAACAATGGGATCATATTGTTATGATCATTTTATAATTATTCTGCTACACTAGGTTTGATTTACCCATTCAACACACCGACATGTCCATTGTATAACATGACAAAATTCAAAGAAAAATCACTCATGCAATAGCACATTTAAATATTTTACTGAATGAAATGTTCAATCTTAGCTTCCTTAGACCTCTTCCACCTCCAATAATTGCCAATTTTACACATGTGTTTTTCTTAATAAAAAACAGAACTGGAAGAAAGGCCATCCTTGCTGCTGGAGTTAATAAAATTGATGTCAGTCTGCTGATCATGTACCTGGATCAATAAAAACAATAAGGGAAGAAGAAATGGAATGCAAGAAATCTTTCTTTGCGCACCAATGTTCACGGGTTTTTTCAAAATTGTCAGAACAACTCACCCGCGCAGTAGTAAATAATCGAACCATCTCACATCTAGCAATCATAAGTAGCAGTCTTAATACCATTCATTATCCATGCCTGATCTGAGAGCTTATAAATTCAGGTGATATTCTCCTGAACACATTTGTTAATCGATTGTATGATTATGGAGAAACCCAGTCGTACAATATGCATTTATAGAGCTACATCATAACAGCATTTCCTTATTTATGGGCTCTATCAACAAAGAAAACCTTCCTCTCCTGGAAGGAAAGAAAATCAACAACCAGACCTGGATATATATCTGTGTGTGCACAAATAAAACCTGCAAACGGCCGGTTACTGAAACAGTGAGTGCATTGAAACAGCTAGGAAAACAAAGCAACAATAATTTTTTATGAAAAACACCGTCTCTAAAGCAAAGACTGCTGTTATTTCAAAAACCGGCTCGCCTTTAACCAATTTATGCAATGATCAAACCACTGGTCGGGGGTGGTTTTATTATTCAAACCAAAACCATGACCGCCTGCCTGGTATAAATGCATTTCAGCTTTTGCTCCGGCTTTCGTGATGGCTTCATACATCATTAAACTGTTTTGTACAGGAACAACATTATCATCTTGTGCGTGTACAAAAAATGCAGGTGGCGTGTTCGCATCTACCTGCTTTTCGTTGGAATATAAATTCGCTTTATCAGCAGGAGCATCTCTACCAATCAGATTTTGCTTCGATCCTCCGTGAGTCAATTCTCCCATGGTAATAACAGGATAGATCAGCGCCATAAAGCTGGGACGCAGGTCAATGTTGGATTTATTATCAATCACAGTTTGTTTATAATGGGTACCAAAAGTGGAAGCAAGATGACCACCTGCGGAAAAACCAAGCACACCAACTTTATTCAGATCTACTTTCCATTCGGCTGCTCTTTCACGGATAATCTGAATGGCTCTTTGTGCATCCTGTAAAGGGCCAATCGAACGATCCACCATAATGAGATCACTCGGCAAACGATACTTCAATAAAAAAGCAGTGACTCCCGCATCTGCAAATTTCTTAGCGACATCAATGCCTTCGTGGTTGAATGCAATACCCGAATAACCTCCACCAGGAATTATAATAACAGCAGTTCCTGAGTTCTTATTATCATCAGGACGGAACACAGTTATTGTTGGCTGCGTTACTTTAGAGATCCAACCATTGTCGTTTTTCTCAACATAATCGGCTGGAGCAGGCTTGCTGTTGGGAACTCCATTCGGATATAACAAAACAGGTTCACTACTTTGACCAAAAGAAATAGCTGCAACTAAAATTGCAGCTATTGATAAATTAAAACCTTTTATACGCATATTCTTAGTGTGTATGTTAGAGATACATCACTGCTAATATACGGCGGCTGTGGATTTCTTCTTTTTAGCAGCAGCCATAACTTTTTCTACTGCTTTGATAATGTGTGCAGCATCCAATCCGTACTTAGTCATCAATTCAGCAGGCTTACCACTTTCGCCGAATGAATCGTTCACTGCTACATATTGCATCGGAACAGGATCGTGTTGAACCAATAATTGAGCAATGCTATCACCCAATCCGCCCAGACGATTATGCTCTTCGCAGCTCACTACACATCTTGTTTTAGCCACTGATTTCAAAATAGCTTCTTCGTCAAGTGGCTTAATGGTGTGGATATTGATGATCTCTGCATCGATGCCCATTTCGGCTAATTTTTCACCAGCCAGAATAGCTTCCCAAACCAGGTGGCCCGTAGCAAAAATGCTGACGTCTTTTCCTTCATTCACCATCCATGCTTTTCCGATTTCGAACTTTTGGTCCGCATCTGTAAAAATTGGAACGACAGGACGTCCGAAGCGCAAATAAACAGGTCCTTCATATTCTGCAATGGCAATGGTTGCTGCTTTGGTTTGGTTGTAATCACAAGGATTGATCACAGTCATTCCGGGAAGCATTTTCATCATGCCGATATCTTCCAGTATCTGGTGTGTAGCTCCGTCCTCTCCTAACGTAAGTCCGGCATGTGATGCGCAGATCTTTACATTCTTGTTGCTGTATGCAATACTTTGACGAATCTGGTCATAAACGCGACCGGTTGAAAAATTGGCAAAGGTTCCTGTGAAAGGAATATCGCCACCAATGCTCATTCCGGCAGCAATGCCCATCATGTTTGCTTCTGCAATACCAACCTGTGTAAATCTTTCAGGGAATTCTTTGATGAAAGCCTCCATCTTCAAAGAACCAACAAGGTCAGCACAAAGAGCAACCACATTTTTATTTTTTCGCCCGGCTTCGAGCAATCCTGCACCAAACCCGGAACGTGTATCTTTTTTATCAGTAAACGTATATTTTTTCATGAAGTTTGTTCTTTAGATAAATTAATAGTCCTGTCCATCGCAGGTAAGTTCACTCAATGCCAATTGAAGCTGTTCATCATTTGGCGCTATACCATGCCATTTGTGTGAGCCTGTCATAAAGCTTACACCATGACCCATGTTCGTTTGCATTAAGATCATGATCGGCTTTCCTTTGAATGCTCTTGTTTTTGCCAACTCCAGTGTATCGATGACTTCCTGTAAATTGTTACCGTTCATCTTTAACACATCCCAGCCAAAAGCTTCAAATTTTGCGTGCAGATCACCAAGCGCTAACACTTCATCAGTAGGACCATCAATCTGCTGACCATTTACATCAATTGTTGCAATGAGATTATCTACTTTTTTTGCAGGAGCAAAAAGAGCAGCTTCCCAAATTTGTCCTTCCTGCAATTCACCATCACCGTGTAAAGAGAAAACCAAATTGTTTTCACCTTTTCTTTTCTTAGTTAATGCGGCACCGATTGCAACAGACAATCCTTGTCCTAATGAACCTGAAGACATACGAACGCCAGGTAAACCTTCATGCGTAGTAGGATGTCCCTGCAAACGTGAATTCAGCTTACGGAAGGTCTTTAATTCTTCAACAGGAAAATATCCACTTCTTGCCAACACAGAATAAAAAACAGGCGATATATGACCGTTAGAAAGAAAGAATAAATCTTCATTTTCTCCCTTCATTTTAAAATCAGTATCGTGTTTCATGATCTTAAAATAAAGAGCTACTAAAAAATCTGTACAACCTAAAGAACCGCCTGGATGCCCTGACTGACATCCATGCACAATGCGC
>JAGIAB010000165.1:3803-6922 GCA_017745135.1 Flavisolibacter sp. | reverse complement strand
ATAATGTGTAAGGATTCCTTGTTCTTGCATTTCCTTCCAACGATTTTAAAGAGCAGGAAAAAGGGACAGATGAAGAGATTGCACAATTCTGCCAGCTCAACTTTGGCGTCACTTTTCCTCTTGTAAAAAAATCAGTGGTCATCAAAGGTGAAGGCCAGAATAAAGTATTTGAATGGCTCACTCATAAAGAGCTGAATGGATGGAACGAACAACCGCCTTCCTGGAATTTTTCCAAATACCTTGTCAACGAACAAGGAATCCTTACACATTATTTCGATCCGGCGGTATCGCCAGGCGATGCCGAAGTTTTAAAAGCAATCAATAGCTGAAACAGCAATTATCAGGGAAGAAAAATAAAGGGGGTAAGTAAAGACAAACCCCGTAGCGCATTAAACATGCACATGAGAAAATTTTTTATGGATCGAACCTGTACTGCAGTCGATTCAATATTTTATAGTTTAACGAATAATATCGAAACCTGGAACGGGGCATAGAGCACACAAGTTCAGCCCGTCTTAAAATCCCCAATTGCTGTGAAACCGTTTCCTTGTCCAGTCGCATCTTATCTGAAATCTCCAGTACGCTCATTGTTTCATGCACATGAATCAGTTTCAAAATTGCCAACCTTGTAGGATGACCAATAGCATGATAAAGGGCAGCCAGTTTCCTGATTCCCTCTGCTTCCAGTTTTAGCTCATTTCCCAGTACAGTTGATAGGCTCATTCGCAATTGCAGTTGGCGTTCGTTCGCATTTAGTAAGGCCGGTTAACAACGCAATTAATCCTTATTACATTACAATTAAAATAAAAATCTACACAGAAGGGAAATGAATCGTAAGAATGGAAGCGAAAGAAAATCGTTTTGTATTATATGACAATATGTCGACTCAACAAACTGCCATCTGGACCCTTTTCAGTTTTATTGCGGGTAAGCTTTTTGATGTAATTATAATATGAAAAGCAAAGTCAACATCAAATCTCATCCGTTGCATCCGATTCTTATACCTTTTCCGATTGCTTTTTTCACAGGTACCCTGCTCTTTCACTTAATTGGATGGCTGATGGACAATCCTGATTTTTTAAAAACCGCTTACTATTTAAACATAGCAGGAATTCTTTTTGCTTTACTGGCAGCGGTCCCGGGTTTTATGGATTTCCTGTACACAGTTCCTCCAAAAAGTTCGGGAAAGAAAAGGGCAGCAAAGCACGGCATTACAAATGTGATCATGTTAGTGTGCTTTATCATAGCGTTTTTTTACAGGCGTGATGAAACTCCAAATCATTTTCTTCTTGCTTTATTAGAAATTGTTGGTGTTTCATTGATGGTTGTTGCCGGTTGGATGGGCGGAACTTTGGTATACAGAAACCAGATTGGAGTTGATATCCGTTATGCCAATGCAGGTAAATGGAAAGAAGAAAATTTTACTAACGATAGCGGCGAGATTCAAGTGGCAACCGCAGACGAATTGAAAGTGAACAGCATGAAGCTTCTTCATGTAAAAGACAAAAGAATTGTTGTAGCAAGAACTGAAGACCGTTTTGTAGCCTTTGAAGACAGGTGTACACACAAAGGAGGTTCACTGGCAGGAGGAAGCACGATATGTAATATGGTTCAGTGTCCCTGGCATGGTTCGCAATTCGATGTAATTACCGGTGCGGTTAAAGCAGGCCCTGCAAAAGAAGCCATCAAAATTTACCAGGTAAGAGAAGATGGCGGAAAAATTATTCTAACCCTGTAACCCGCTATCAAAGCACGAGTTGTTCATAGAGTTTTTCAAGAGTCTCTTTTGGATCTTCAGTAAAACCCGGATGTACTTTCGAAGTTTGAATGATGGTACTTCTTGTTGCGGTTAGCCATCTGAAACGTGAGGGCAAATCCAATGCAGCAATAGAACCTCCGTCTTTTTCTCCTTTCGCAATTTTTTCAAATGACTGAAGATGTTCTTCCACTTCGTTACAATCAACTTCTGCGCACAAAGCTGAAATTCTTTCTTTATTGATGGTGTATTTAGTATCTAAAAACTTGCGGTCCTTGCAATAGAGTATGATTCCCACATTCAGGAATTCTTCCCTCTCCACCCTGGGCACAATGCGTATGATTGCATATTCAAATAAGTGCTTGCCTTGCATGTTGTGCTTCTTTTACAAATAGGTGTGAATGGGAAATTCTATTTAATAAAAATTGTTCGTACACTTTCCTGTTTTCAACGGCATCCGGTGCAGACTCATTGATCAACCATTCATCAGGAACCAAACCAACAATGGACGCTACCTTGTGTTGTGTAAGTATAGAACAAAAACTTTCGTTTACTTTATCCAACTCGCTTGCCCATTGCAACAGCACATGATCTTTTATCTGCACAAATGGTTTCAAACTTTGCTCTTCCCAGTTACTCCATGTATGATGAAAATAAAGCGAGGCGCCGTGATCGATCAACCACAATTCTTTCCGCCACATTAATAAATTAGTATTGCGAACAGTTCGGTCAACATTCATCAGCAAAGCATCCAGCCAAACTATTTGCGATGCCAGCAACGGATCAACTTTATTGACAACAGGATCAAAATTGATAGCGCCTGATAAATAATGTAAAGCAAGATTTAGTCCTGTACTGAATTTAAGCAGGTCCTGTATTTCTTCATCCGGCTCGGTTCTTCCAAATGCGGGATCAACGTTAGCAAAAATAATTTCAGGAACCCGCAGCCCTAAGGTTCTTGCTATTTCACCCCCAATTAATTCGGCAATCAACGCTTTCACGCCCTGACCCGCTCCACGAAACTTGAGGACATACAAAAAACCATCATCCGCTTCCACAATGGCCGGCAGGGAACCTCCTTCACGCAAAGGAGTTACATACCTGGTTACATGAGCTGTTCTTATTTCCTGTTGCATTTTGACAAGGGGCTGAAATTAGTTTATTTTTCAAGAGAAGGATGAGATGTATTCATGAAGACACTTCGAATATGTTCATAAGAATTACCGAACGTACACTCGACGCAAGAAAAGTTAAATAGTAGTAATGCAGGTGGGTTCATCATTATTTTATTTTTTCAGAGGAATTATTATTTAGTTTCCAATTTTTGTTTACATACATCCATCATTAAAAATACTTTCTTAAC
>JAGIAB010000165.1:0-3793 GCA_017745135.1 Flavisolibacter sp. | reverse complement strand
AAAGCCAATTCAATCCGGAAAAAGAAAATACGCTTAAATAATTTTTACAGCACTTTGAATCTGACCTAAACTTAACATTTGAAAAGCAGATGTCTTTACGCTTATTGACTCTACTTTGTAAATTTGCATTCAAATCCAACGACATGAAGTTTGAGAAAATTCACAATAAAGGTCAGGCAACTTTATTTCGAAATCCGGCACTGGAATTTTTAACCAAAACACATCCTCTGGTAATTTGGGGAATGTACCTGCCGGTGATTATTGGCTTTTGTTATTATGCTGCTTCAAAATTCGAATTTACCGGTACCCGCATTGCGCTTTTGTTTTTAGGCGGAATGCTCTTCTGGACACTTTTTGAATACATTATGCACCGCTGGGTGTTTCATATGATAGCTGAAAGCGAAAGAGCACAACGCTTTGTTTATGTGATGCATGGCAATCACCACCATTTTCCGAGGGATAAAGAACGTTTGTTTATGCCACCTGTGCCAAGCCTTATTATTTCTTCTACCATTTTTGCCCTGATGTATTTGATAATGGGGGAAAATGCTTTTGTGTTCTTCCCCGGTTTTATTTTCGGCTATTTGATGTATGGCTCTATGCACTATGCAATTCATGCATGGAATCCTCCGTTTAAATGGATGAAACCTTTGTGGCGCAACCATCACCTTCATCATTACAAAGATGAGCACAAAGGCTTTGGTGTAAGCACTACAATTTGGGATCATGTGTTTGGCACTATGTTCGATTTAAAAAAAGAAAAAGAAGACAAAGAGAAAGTTGCTGAGTTGATGTACACTAAAAAATGATGCAGCATTTAGTTTATGGGACAAAAGAAGCTGGTTCGGTTTGCGGAGTTGGAAACCTTTTCGAATGTATTGCAGTTCCCGGTAAAGATGCCCGGAACATGGCAATCGTTTTTTGAAAATAAAAATCCGCTGGTTTTAGAATTGGCTTGTGGTAAAGGCGAATACGCACTTGGCCTTGCACAATTGTATCCCAATAAAAATTTTATTGGCGTTGACATCAAAGGAAACCGTTTGTGGGTGGGTGCCAAAAAATCGATTCAACACCGTATCAATAATGTTGCTTTCCTACGCATACAGATCGACCAGATCACTGAGTACTTCGCAACAGAAGAGGTGGATGAAATCTGGATCACATTTCCTGATCCGCAATTAAGAATTTCAAAATCCAAAAAGCGGTTAACGCATCCCAAGTTCCTGCGTTTGTATTACCAGATCCTGAAACCGAATGGAAAGATCCATTTGAAAACAGATAGTCCAGATTTGTATCGCTTCACCAAAAAAGTAATCGATATGTACGATTGCCATTTGCACAGGGATATTGAAGATGTGTATGCAGAACCCGGCATTTCGCCTGATTTAAGAATTAAAACACATTATGAAGCTTTAGATATTGCCGGTAGCAATCGTATTCATTATTTATGTTTTTCACTGCCTGAGATTTTACCTTCGAAAGAAATGGATATGGCCTTACAAGAATTTTTAAAGGCCGACTCCGCCGATGGCGGGACCATCGACGCACAGCCCTGACTTATGAAAGACCCTGATAAAAATACCGACTCTTCGAAAAGTGAGGATAGTGAGTGGAACTCGCCCGCACCGGGGGAGCCGGAGGGGGCCGACTACTACATGAATGAAGATGGCTTTGTAGTGTTCACCGCAAAATATCTTTTGGAAAGAGGTTATTGTTGCGGTAATGGCTGTAAGAATTGCCCTTATGATTACAAAGCAGTTCCAGAACCAAAGCGTTCGAAATTGTTAGAGCAGAGAAAGAAAAACGAATCCAACAATAATGCCTCCTAAAAAAATTGCTTCTGAAAAATTAAAATCGGTAAAGCCTTCCGGTAAAAAGGATGAATCTTTTTTTGAGCTGGTTTTTGAAGTAGCAAGACAAATTCCCAAAGGAAGAGTAACATCATACGGTGCTATTGCTGCAGCATTGGGAACAAAGTTGTCGGCACGAATGGTAGGCTGGGCAATGAATGGTTCCTTTCGTGTGCGACCAAAAGTTCCGGCGCACAGAGTAGTGAACAGAAATGGTATGCTCAGCGGCAAAATGCATTTTGCTTATCCTGAACAAATGCAGGAGTTGCTGGAGAAAGAAGGTGTGCAAGTGATTGATGACAAAGTAGTGGATTTTGAAAAAAGGTTTTGGGACCCAGTGAAAGAATTGGGGTTGTAGTTAAAAAAGAAAGTAACTGCGGGTGCAGTTACCGAGTAGTAACCGCACATTCAAAAGGAAAGATCAATAATAAGGACTGATCATTAAATACACCAGTGGTCCGCTAACTGCTACATAAAACCACATTGGCCAGGTAATTTTGGCTAACTTTCTATGCGCTGCGTTTTCACTAATCAATGCACGGTAAGCTGTAAACAAAATAAAAGGAAGAACGATACCCGCCAGCAAAATATGTGTTCCAAGAAGAACGTAGTAAAAGTATCGAATAGATCCTGCGGCTGCTTTTTCTGCTTCGCTTAGCACGCCATCACCATTCAGATCACCAAATTTCGCCTCGCCTGCAAACAAGTGATGTAAAACATAACTCAGGAAAAATAAAACCGACAAACCCATTGCTGTAAGCATGATTTTCCGGTGAGTCGTGTATTTTCCTGTTCTTGCATAAAACAGTCCAGCCAGCAACAACACGGCAACAACAGAATTGATCACCGCATTGGCCTTTGCAAAAATGTGTTCGTCAAATCCAAGGTTAACATCAAGTTTATATTTTCCAAGTAAGGACACCAGCACAAATACAACCAGGGAAAAAGAAAAAATAATGATCCTTGCTTTTTTATCGTTCTTCGTAAGAGTAAACATTATGTTCTCCTGTTTTCTTTTTTCATAAATAAAACGAGCAATACAATGCCGACACCAGCAGCGGCAAACACAATGGCAATCAGTTCAAGTTTTCCTGCCAGTGGCGATTTCTTTTTCGGATCCTTTTCCAGCGAAAGAAGAATAATATCTTCAGCCAGGTTTTTCAGATCGGCTGAATCCAGCCCATTGTACATTTTTACATTGCCGCTTTCATCTCTTCTTGCACGTATCACCCTGTCTTTATCCAGTAACATGAACAATTGCGGATGCATGAAACTCGTATCCACATTTCCTCCATCAACAATGGCCAGTTTTAAATCATTTCTTGCCCAATCATAAATTTCTTTTTTATTACCCGTAAGCAACCACCAGTTCTCAGGATTGATCTGGAAACGGTCGGCCCATCTTTTTAATTCAGGAACGCTGTCTCTTTCAGGATCAACACTTACAGAAAGGAAATGAACAAAATTTGCTTCACGGTCGCCAACCATATTATTGCTTTTGATATTGTTCCGAAGCAATTTCATGTTCCTTGTCATGGTTGGACAAATAGTAGGGCAATGCGTAAAGAAAAAATCGATTACAACAATCTTTCCATCAATGGTGCTGTCATTTTTTTGATACATCAAATCCTTCCACGAAACTTTTTGCCCCATTTGATTGGTCAATGAAAAATCCGGAACACGACTCCATATCGTATCCGTAATTTCTTTTCCTTTCGAAATTTTTGTAGATACAGAGTCAAAAAAAATACGCTGCGGCGGGGTAACTGTGTTCACGGTTCTCATAACCAAATAAGCAACCAGCGGTATGATAAGTGCAATAAGAATTCCGAAGAGAGCTTTCTTGTTCATGATGACATGAATTTGTCCCGGTAACTACCCGGAGGAACTACAAGGGAACGATGTGATGGAGTCTATTTTATGAAACTCGTGTCCATTCGTGT
>JAGIAB010000164.1 GCA_017745135.1 Flavisolibacter sp. | reverse complement strand
CCTTCCAGTGTCCATAGTGCATGTAAACGGCCTAAATGAGAAGGTTTTGCAGAGAGGGTTGCTTGTTCACCTCTTACAATTTGTTTCAGCGCAGGCACTACTGATTTGTCGTTAAGGATAATGATTTGCTTCTGTGCATTGTCTCTCCACCATCCGTTGGCATGATCCAGATAGGTTACCAGTTTGCTTGCAGATTCATCAAGCATTTTTTTATTTACTCTTCAAACATCTTATTGTCCTAACTCCAGTTCAGTCTATGAAGGATGAAGGATAATTGAATTTATACTACTATTCAACAAGTTTTATGAGCCAGTCTGCATTACTACTATTTAGCTTCTGTTGCGTCGCACTACGTTTATCGTTCTGTAATTCTTATCATCACTTTCCAAAAGTTATTACTTTATCGAACCTAAATTTTGAAGAGATGAAACCGCTGCGGACGCTGCGATCGCTGCGGTTGGTACTCGTCGATTGAAAGACGATACAACTCTGTAATGAGACTTCCGCAATGCACAATAGAATTTCCAACCGGTGCAGCGAGTGACACAACAGACTATGATAGTAGCAATGCAGCTAAGTACACAATAAAAAAGTACCTCCTAAAAAAGAGGTACCGGAATAGATAAAATCAACAATTATGGAGAACTTTACTTTAATAACTGGTTGTCGTCGCCCATTACATCATAACCACGCCATTTGTATGATTTAGCGAGACTGGTTGCGGCAGGCCATGCAATTTTGTGCTGTTCGCTGGCTACCCATTTACGACGGTTTTCTTCGGTGTCAAAAGAGATCTGGATTTGATAGTTATAATTTGTTGCTTCGCCTTCAATTGCTTTTTCAACTTCTTCGGGAAAAAGACGCAGCAATTTGGATTCGATATAACCTTTTTGAACGGTCATTGCAGGTACATAGATGGAAGTGTACATTTTTTCAAAGGCTTCGGCATTTTCTTTGGCTACCACAAAATCCATTTGTAAAGCCATTGCCTTTGGTTTGGTAAGTGCTTTTAACCGGTTAGGATCTTTTTGTTTGGATGGAGCAATGCCAATGACTAACAGTTCAAGATCATCGTTACCATTATTTGAAAACGTCACGCCTTCGCCAATGGAACCGTACAAAGCATCATCAGCAGTTATTGGCGCAGCTTCGGAACCAAGGCCAAAGCTTCCTGATCCTTTCACAACATAATACACTTCGTCTACACCTTCGAGTTGTCTGTTGGCAGTGCTGCCTTTGGGAATAACAACATGATCAACATGGTTCCAACTGCTGGAAAAAACATCAGGCTTTAATATGCGGCGGTATAAAATTCCGTTCCCAACATAAGCAGTATTGTTAGGTCGCAACAACTCTTTTTTTAACTGGCCGGAAACAAATTGAGGAATGGGTTCCAGCTTGGCGCCAACGCGGGTATCACCAAGGTCAAAATTATCGCCAACACCTTTGTTAGTGCTTACAGCAAAATTCAGCCAGCGAAGCGTTTTACCACTTGAGTTATAAATCCCATGCGCATCTCCCATTTTACAGGGCACCACCGCAGGACCTTTTATTTTAGAAGTACGTCCATTTACCGTGAACTCGGCCTCGCCATCAAGGATGACATACATTTCTTCGATGGTGTGATGAAAATGTTGGCCGATGCCTGCTTTATCGGGAATTTCGCCCGCATGCAGGTAAAGAAAATTAGTAGCCAGGGTTTGTGCTCCAATGAGCCCGGTAAACTTCATTTGCCCGGCACCGGCATGTACAGCAGTTAACTGCCTGTAGTTGGCAGGATTGTTATGTATAACACGTTTGCTGAGCTGTGAAAATGCATTTAACGTTGTAATCGTGAGAAGTAGAAATAAGGTTCGTTTCATGTTTGAATATTTAGCAAGTTGGTCGGTAAATCTAAACTATTTGTAAATGTATTTGCAACAGTTATTACACGATTTATTAACAAGGAGATTGATTGGCTTTTCTAACGTTTTTTAACTTAAGCAGGAATGGCATAGTTACACTAAGTTTATTACTAAGTAAAATCGTTTGATGATAGGCAATTGATATAAAAAAGGTACTGTCTCAATTTCCTCCAACCTCACCCCGATAAAACTCTAATGTTATGAGAGTCGTCCAACCCCTCTCCATGTGGAGAGGGGCGGCAGTGTCTCCGAAAATCTGAGAATAAGTTGGGGTGAGGTTGAAAATATATAAATTGAAACACTACCAATAAAAATGCATTAGTGCAGTAACAGCAATCAGCTCTTAATTCAGCGAAGCAAGAAGACTCTTAAGGTCTTCAGCCTTTTTAAAATTTATAGAGTGGGTTTTCAGGTATTGGTCAATTTGTTTCTGTTTATTGGGAAACAGTTTTTGAAGGTTCCTTTTATTAGCTAACAAAAAAGTATTAAACCTGTCAGCAACATAAAAGTCGGTTCTTAATACAAGGGTAATGTTCTCATGAATTTTCAGGTTGGGAGTAAATACTCCATAGTTATCGGTAAAACTTCCGTATGAATCGATTGCAGACGTTTGAGAAGGTTGATTGTATCCTCCTATTTTTTCTCTTTTTGCCACCACCAACATTTGCTTTTTCAATAACCTGCCCCCGGGTGTTTGCATAATCTGCTGAAGGTATCCTTTGTCATAAAAAAATGTATCCTTATCCAGCGTCAAAAACCGGATGTTTAGCATTTGATCTTTGGCAATGGCAAGAGTATCCCGCTGAATGAATTCAATCTCACCATTGAGATAATTATAGTTGAACTTATCATCAGCGAAGGTGCCATCCCTGAAACTTATCCTGCCGGGCTTAAATTCCGAATACTTATAAATTTTCTTTGGTGTCAGTACTTCAGAAACCTGCTGATCGGCACTGATAAAAATAGTAAGGCTGTCTTGCGAATACATAACAGTGGAGCACAACACAAGAGCAACAAGCAGTAGCTTTTTCATGAGCTTAAGTTACAAAAGTTTTAAATGTATCAGCTTCTATTAAACAGGTTAGCAAAGACACGGAAAGTTTGCAAATAGCGGCTGGGCTCCCGGTCAATGTCCGGCCCCTGTGGTATATTATTTGTTTCACTCTCCTAAACAAAAACCATGAATAAGGCGATCGTTGACCGGAGGGAACAGTCTGCTACTGAAGAAAGAAGTATGGGCACAAATACCTGGCTGATTGCGCCTGGAGTATGGAGGTTAAAAGACATTTTTGTGAACGTGTATTTGATCCAGGACAGAGACGCAACAGGTTGGGTAATGGTTGACGCTGGTTTAAAGTCCACAGCACCAAAGGTGAGAGCGTTTGTAGCGGATGTTTTTGGTAAGGGAAGCAAACCCAAAGCCATTATTATGACGCATGCTCACTTCGATCATCGAGGCTCTTTGCTGGAACTGGCAGAAGAATGGGGTGTTCCGGTTTATTGTCATCATAAGGAGCGTCCTTATTTAACAGGCCAGGCATCTTACCCTCCTCCTGACCCTTCTGTTGGCGGTGGAATGATGGCCTTGCTTTCATTTGTTTATCCAAAGGGGCCCATTAACGCGGATAGTTACCTGAAAGAATTACCCGAAGGTGGAGAGATCACTGAATTGGAAGACTGGAAATGGATACATACACCCGGGCATACTCCCGGACATATCAGTTTGTTCAGGGAAAAGGACGGCGTATTGGTGGCAGGCGATGCCTTTGTTACAACCATGCAGGAGTCTTTGCTGGCGGTAGCTACTCAAAAGAGATTTGTTTGTGGCCCTCCAAAATACTTTACTCCGGATTGGGGAGCTGCTGCAAGATCAGTAAAGAAATTGGCAGCCCTGGAACCCAATGTTATTACAACCGGTCATGGACATGCGATGTATGGTGATGAGGCAAGGAAGGAACTACACAAACTTGTAAAAGATTTTTGGCGGGTGGCGATTCCTGCAACAGGACGCTATGTAGAAGAAGCCGCCACTTTTGATAAAAATGGAATACCCACACATATTCCAAAACCTAAAGGAACCATGCTGAAAAAAATTGCAGTAGCTGCTGCATTACTTGCCATTGCTTATGTGGTTTCCAAACAACAAAAAAAAGCATCAGGGCTTGAAAAGAAATTGTTGGGAAGCCTTGGCGGTTCGTTAAAAACAACTGCGTTGGGAACTTTAGGAGCAACGGCGCCTGCATCGCCGGCTTTGCCCAGCATTCCTTTAGTGCCAGCATTATAATTTATTAGTAACAAAAGAAAGAGAGCCCGGTTTGAGGCTCTCTTTCTTTTAATATGTTCATGTGCTATTTCTCTTGAACCGGCGGAAACCGGGCTATAAGCTTACAACTTTTTCCCGGCGAACTGATTATTTCCATTTTTCCATGCATGTTTTCTGTGCGGGTTTCCATATTGGTAATGCCGATGCCCTTGCGCCTGGCTTTCACATCAAATCCTTTTCCATCGTCTTCTATCTGCAGAAAAAACTCCTGCGGCGTATTTTCAATGATGACAGAAACATTCCCAGCCTCTGCATGTTTGATGATGTTATTCAATTGCTCCTGTATGATCCTGTAAACCGTTAAATGAAAATCCTGCTGTACCATTTTCCTTTCAAGGCCGGTAATAGCAGAAGTGATCTGTAAGCGCCTGGTAAGATTAATAGACTCTATTAATTCGTTTATCGATTCCTCCAAAGTGATCTTACCGAGAGTGGGTGCGGAAAGACGTTTTGAAATACTTCGGATTTCATTGATGCAGGATTGCAAATGATGAATGGATTTTTGCAAAATATCTTTTGGATCGCCAATGCCATCAAACAGCATTTCATTGTACAACTTCACGGTTGTTAAAACCTGGTTGACATTGTCGTGTAACTCTTGCCCAAGTTGCGAACGTTCCGATTCCTGTGCTTTAATGACTGCGGAAGTAATGGCCCGCTGACGCTTTTTTTGTGCCTGAGCTAATGCCTCCTGCAGTTTTTTTCTTTCGGTAACATTTCTTGCATTAATGACAATGCCCCCGATATTGGATTCGGAAGTCAGGTCGATACCATGCGATTCCAACCAGATCCAGTCTCCGTTCTTTGCCATAAAGCGATGTTCTGTAGGTATATGATCGTTTCTGTTCTCAACAACCTCTGCAAACTTTTCAATCATATGAGGAACATCATCGGGATGCATCATTTGAAAAACATTCCTTCCAACTAATTCTTTTGGTTCGTATCCGGCTATGCGTAATGATGTGGGGCTAACATATTTAAAATTGCCTTGCTGGTCTAAAATGGTAATAATATCTGAGCCGTTTTGCACCATTGATTTAAATTTTTGTTCACTCAGTAAAAGGTTGATCTCCGTTTCTTTTTGTTCCGTAACATCCTGTGTAATTCCCGTAAATGCTACCATTTCCCCGTGTTCATTCCTGATCTCATGACTAAGATGCCGAACGTAAATGATTTTACCATCTATCGGCCGAATCAACCTGTGTGTATGATCTGACTTACCAGCCTTTTTCATTTTTTCAACCTCGTCCAAACACATGGTCAGATCATCCAGATGAATCAAAGAAATAAAAAGTTCCGGCGTTGGGTTCTGGCATTTTTCCTTGTCCACTCCATAAACCTCGTACAAGCCTTCAGACCATTTTACCTTGTTTGTTATAAGATCAATATGCCAGCTTCCCATCCTTGCCAGCTTTTGGGCAAAGCGAAGCTGCTCTTCACTTTCCACCAACAAATCTTCCACCTTTCTTTTATTATCAGTGCTTCTTGCCACACAATACATTAACTGATCTTCGCTATCCCAATGAACGGTCCATGCTATACAGGCTATTGAACCATCTTTTTTATAAATGCGGTTCTCACAGGTATTTTTAGAAAAGTCTTTTTTAATCTGTTTAATGCTATTCAATGTGCATTCATAATCTTCATCGGCTACAATACTTAACAAACTGCAACCAACCAATTCATCTGGACCATAGCCCCAGACTTTTTTAGCAGCACCACTTACAGTAACAAATTTTGTAGCGGCATCAATAGTACAAATGACATCAAGAGAAGAGTCGAGGATTTTCTGAAGGTTCGCTTTCACATCAACTTCGGCACTATACATAGGGACCAGGATTATTGGCGGCCTAAAGTTAAAAACCTAATGAAGCGTTTATTACACGGCTCTAAGAAAATAAAGAAACTTAAGAGTTAGCACTTACAAATCACTAACTCTTACTCCGCCAACTGCCGTTTGTATAATTGAATGGCATTCTCAAAACCAAGATAGATAGCATCGCAGATGAGTGCATGTCCAATGCTTACTTCATCCAGCCAGGGAATATTTTGCTTGAAGTATTTTAAATTGTGAAGATCAAGGTCGTGACCTGCGTTTAGCCCGATCCCCAGTTCTTTTGCTTTTTTTGCAGCGGCTACATAATGCGTAACCACATGACGGTTGCCCTTTGCAAATTGCCTTGCATATTCTTCGGTGTATAATTCAATCCTGTCTGTACCTGTCTTTGCTGCACCTTCCACCATTTCAACAACAGGATCGACGAAAATAGAAACACGAATGCCTGCTTTTTGAAAAACAGGAATGATCTCTTTCAGATAATCTTTGTGCTTTATTGTATCCCATCCATGATCGGAAGTGATCTGATTTAATTCATCAGGAACCAAGGTCACCTGGTCGGGTTTTACTTCCAGAACAAGATCAACAAATTTTTGCTCGCGGCTGTTTCCTTCAATATTGAATTCTGTAGTGATGATTCTTTTGATCTCACGAACATCGCTATAACGGATATGTCTTTCATCGGGACGGGGATGAACCGTTACGCCGTCTGCGCCAAAACGCTGGGCATCTATGGCTGCTTTTGTAACATCAGGATTATTTCCTCCACGGCTGTTGCGAAGCGTTGCAAGTTTATTGATGTTGACTGAAAGTTTTGTAGGCATAATTAAGGTCCAGGTTTCAAGTTACAGGTTACA
>JAGIAB010000163.1 GCA_017745135.1 Flavisolibacter sp. | reverse complement strand
GTCACCGCGACGATCCGTCCGCCGTGATCAGCATCAACAAAAGCAATTGCCCCGGCCAAACCAGCAAACACAAAAAGGCGCACAACAACAGCGGCCGAATCAGCAGCAGCAACAGCAACGTCCAAATCAACAGAGGCCCAACCAGCAAAAAGGGACTCAGCAAAGACCGCAGCAACAACCACAAAGGCCTCCGCAACAACAGCAGCCGCGAAGACCTAATAATCCCAATCAGAAAAAGGGTTAAAATGTATTGTTTGCCGGAAGCACTTCATTAGAGACTGATTTTTCAGTCTCTTCTTTTTTCAATGCCTTATAAATGGCATCCTGGATTTTTCCGCGAATATTCAACCGGCCAAGTAAGTTCGTATCACGGCCTTCAAATACGCGGTTCGATAAAAAGATGTACACCAGTTTTGATTCAGGATCTGCCCAAACACAGGTTCCTGTAAAGCCGGTATGTCCAAATGTTTGGGGCGATGCCAATGCTGAAGGATAAGGCTCTTTTCTTGTAGCATTATCTTTTTCAGGTTTGTCAAATCCATACCCTCTCCTGCTGATATTGCTGTGATACTGATTGAAGAGATCAATCGTTTCTTTTTTCAAATACCGCTGGCCATTCAGTTCACCGCCATTCAACAACATCTGGTACAACAATGAAAGGTCATACGCATTCGAAAACAATCCCGCATTGCCCGAAACATTTCCAAACATGGCGGCCGATTCATCATGAACATAGCCTCGCATCAACTGGCGGCGGAAATAATTGTCTTCTTCTGTTGGGGTTATTCTTTCCACTCCAAAATGAACAAAGGGTTTGAAGCCTGTGGTGTTCATTCCAAGCGGCTCGTAAAAAGTTTGCTGCACATAGTTATCCAATGGCATCCCGCTGACCTTTTCAATGATTTTTCCCAATAAAATAAAATCAATATCGCTGTACACATATTTGCCCCTTGCACCTAAAGGAGCATCAGCAATCATCTTCATCATACTGTCTTCCCAATCGTTCCGCAAATACAAACCGCTTGCAACCGGAGTTGTAAATCCGGGTTTAGGCACATCGCTATAATAATCAGATGAAGGTCTTTTGGTTTTTGGGTCCAACGTTTTTCCCCAGAAATTAATTCCCGCAGGCAATCCTGCCTGGTGCAATAAAATCTCGGTAAGCTTCAAATTTTCCTTGTTTGAACCTCGCATGGAAGGCAGGTAATCTCCAAGTGTTTTCTCAATATCAACTTTGCCTTGCTCATATAACTTCATGAGGGCAACTGTAGCGGCAGAAATTTTTGTTATCGATGCCAGGTCGTAAATGCTTTCCAAACTAACAGGCAATGATTTGGGATCATATTCGTAATGGCCAAATGCCTTGTGGTATTTGATCTCTCCGTTTTGAATGGCCAATACCTGTGCACCCGGAAATGCTCTTCTGGCTATACCATCACGAACAATGCTGTCGATGGCCAACCACTCAGGAGCAACGCCGGTTGGCACAAAACGCCTTATGGCAATGCCGGTTCCGAATGAAGCGTTGTCAATAGTAACAGGCAGTTTTCCATTCGATGCCAGCTTACCTTCAATAAAATCTGCAGCAACATTTTGAGTAATGTCATCATCCTGGTACAGGGCTACCAGTGTGGGTGCTTTTAAAAAATTTTTAGCGGCATAAACATTTCCAAAAACAAAGTTTGCTGTTGAAGCTGCCTGAAGCGAATCCCATAGTTTAATAGCTGTTGCAGAAATGCCATAGTTATTAGCCGGTTTCAAAGTATAGTTATGAATACCTACAATGATCTTATTATACTTTTTTGCTCTTACTGCATCTAAAATCTGAGAAGCCCTGTAATCGGAGTCTTTATAATTCAGATAATAGGTATCTGCATTTAATTCATTCTTTAAACGGCTACCGAACGCCGTCGAATCTGCGCCAATGCCAATATAGGCAATATGCCTCGTGTTCATGATGGGCAATAAGCGGGCATTGTTGTTCATGACCGTGATCGTATTTCTTGCCACTTGTGCTCTTATTGCATCCGTTTTCGCATTAAGGTCAGTTAAAAGATTAGTGGTATCGACAAATTGAGGATGATTCAACCCTAAGTGATATTTTGCAAGCAATACTTTTTTCACTTTGTGGTCAATATCTTTTTGTTTCAGCCTTTTGTCTTTGATTGCTTTTTCAATGGCAGCAATGGCAGCAGGAACATCTTCAGGCAGACACAACATATCATTACCGGCAATCAAAGCCTGCACGGCCGCTTCACCTGCCGGAAAATATTTGCTCACTCCTTTCATCTCAAGAGCGTCGGTGAAGGTCAGGCCATCATAATCCAATTCATCACGAAGTAAATCTGTAATGTTTTTTTTTGAAAGAGAGGTTGGCAGATTAGGTGTATTGTCAATAGCAGGAATAGAAAGGTGTGCAATCATTACACTGCCCACTCCTGCTTTGAACAATTCTTTAAAAGGATACAGTTCAAGATCGTTTAATTGATCCATGCTTTTATTGATCACAGGAAGGTCCAGGTGCGAGTCCACATCCACATCACCGTGACCTGGAAAATGTTTGGCACAGGCCATCACGCCTGCATCCTGCAATCCTTTTACATAGGCCACACCAAACCTGGCCACTTTATTTTTATCCTGCCCAAAAGAACGGTAACCGATCACCGGGTTGTTTGGATTGTTATTGATGTCTACCACCGGCGCATAATTTACATGAATGCCGATACGCTTGCATTGCTCTCCAATGGCTTTTCCCATTTGGTAAACCAGTTGATCATTTGACAATGCGCCAAGTGTCAACTGATACGGAAATTTGATTACGCTGTCCAGGCGCATGCCTACCCCCCATTCACCATCAATGGTCATCATCAAAGGAGTTTTGGCAATGGACTGGTAATAGTTATTGAGATTGGCTTGCCTTACCGGCCCGCCCTGGAACCAGCACAAAGCACCTACATTATATTTTTGAATGAGATCAGTAACCTGGCGTACATGGTCCGGACCTAAATTGCTATGAGCCCTGATAACCATTAGCTGGGCAATCTTTTCTTCTTTGGATAAAGTTTTAAAAACGCTATCCGCCCATGCATTGGCAACAGGATCGCCATTATTGTTTGTAAAAGAAGAGGCTAAAACAAAGCAGCAGCTTGCAATTATGATCCAGATTTTCTTCATGATTAAAACAAGGGAATGTTGTAAACAATCGAAGTCACAATTTACCACAAAAGATTCAGCAGAGTTATAAAAGCTTGTGAAGGGTATTTAAAAACTATGCTATTATTTGAGATTTTGAAGAAATATGTGGAGAGGTTTATAGAATGGCGAAGAATAAAATAAAATAGCAAGTAAAAATAATTATGAACCGATTTGCATTGCTACTATTTGACTTGATTTGCGACGCTCCGTTCATCGTTCTTATCACTTATCATCAAAGTCTAAACAGTCTTTACAGGTTTCAAATACTCATTACAGAGGAAGTGTTTTTGAACCACAGCGGCACAAAGACACAGAGGGAACACGGAGAAGAAGCTCTCTCTGTGAAACTCCGAGCCCCTGTGTCTCCCTGGTTCAAATTTCTTGAAATAAAAGAATCTTTCAAATCAGTAATGAAACTGGCATAACGCTAAATAGAATTACAGAACATTGCAGTGAGTGACACAACGAACGATGATGGTAGCAATGAAGCTAAGTACATAAATAAATTATCGGCTAACCAAATGGCTGCCAAAGAAACATCTTCTCTTTTACAGCAACATGGAACCTTAAATTTCAAACTAATTCTCCTGTAAGCTTACTCTCCCGCTTCTTCCTTTGGATCGTTTGATTGCCTTTCTGCATTGTTATTGGGAACGTCGCTCACTGATTTATCGTTAAAATCATTTGGTTGCTGATCGATATACTCCGGTTGGTTTTGCAATTGTTTATCCGTTTCGGTTGGCCGCGGATACGATTCAAAACGATCGTTTCTTTTTTCTTCTTTGCTCATATCAAAAATTGTAAAATAAAAATTGGGTTTCTATAAATCAGTAAGCCCTGCACAGTTGTACAAGGCTTACTAATATGACTCTAAAAGATCAGGATCAAAACGGAATGCGGATTTTAGTATTCGCTTTAGTTCCGCTTTTTCGTCTCTTAGATTGTAGATTACATACCTCCCTGGCCGCTGCGTGAAGAACCACCCTGGTCACTGCCTTCGTTGCCACTACGGCCTGTGTTGCCTGTTCCGGTGCTGCCACCACGACCCTGATCACCACCTTCTAAACCTTGTCCTGAAGATGAACCCATTCCTGAACCCTGGTTTTGCTGACCACCCTGGGTTCCACTTGTACCTTGACTTTGTCCACCTAAACCTTCAGAACCACGTTGAGAGCCACTTTGTGAACCCTCACGTTGAGAACCCTGAGATCCACTTGTGTTTTGTGTGTTGCCCATGCTACCACTTTGTTGTGATCCGCTTTGAGAACCACTCATGGATTCATTACCCATGTTTGAGCTTCTGTTTTGATCTTGATTTCTGTTGTTGTCTGCCATAAACTGTAATTTTTAAAGTCAAAAAATTATAAGAGCTAAGCTTATCTATTAAAACTTTGTGCCTAATTGTTTCTGAATGAAATGGCTCTGTAGATGTGTATGGCGAACGGAGATGATTTTTGTTTGTAGAAAGAAGTCAACAAGGTGAAACGTCAAACGTCAAACATAAATTGAAGAGTTCCTTTGCTATTAAGCTCACAATAATAGGTAGAGGTCGACATTTGTTCTCGAACAATGAGACTATTGGATCATTGGGTATGCTTTGATTCACGTTTAACGTTTGATGTTTCACGATATCACTCTGTTAACTGTCCATCATAATCACTTCCTGTCAATCCATCTTTGGATGCCAGGCCTGTACCTTTATCTCTTCTTCCCATTCCAGAAGATTTTTCATCCATTGAGGATGCACCACCGAGGTCTGCAGATCCTTTTTGATGACCAACATTTCCTCTTACCGTTTCATTCTTTGACTCTTCCACACCACGATCGGAATTTGATCCCTGTCCTCTTGTAGGCTCGTTCATTTCATTTTTTTTATTTTCTTTCATAGTTTATTATTTATAGGTTAATGATTGCTTCCTCTTCCTTCGTTACTGCTTCCGTCGGAGCCGCTATGCTCCCGACCTTTTCCGTAACGGTTTTGTATCTGGCTCATGGTTTCGTATTCATGAGACTGCGTTTCCTTCCTTTTTTTGGAAGATGAAACTTTCGTTTTGTTGGGTTTCGTGCTTTTATTACGCATAAACTAAAATTTGATTACTCGCTTGTTTCTGCACCCGTATTGCCAACTGTTGCAATTCCGGGTGCAGGGGCTGCACTTTGTGTTCCATTCGACACCTGGTTTTCACCATTGTCAACATTTCTGCTATCCGAACTTCTTTTTGGATTGATGCTCTCGGAATTCGCCTGTTCTTTCGAAAGCTGGCGGTCCCTATCTGCACCAGTTTTTTCCTGTGTTGTTGCCATAAAAAATGATTAAAGGGCAGAGATAATGCCGAAAAAACTATGCCTGTTAAAGCAATAAAAGCTGTGGCTGCTTTTACTTCCGGGATAAAATTTCGGGTATTAATGCGTTGAGATCTTTTTGATACACCTGTGTTTTTGTTTTCATTTCACCGTGAGGCACTACCTTATTACCAAGCAAGGCATACCAGGTTTGCGATGAGCCCGAAACAAAAAATCCATGATCGTACCAATTGCCTTTTTTTCCACGACCATGATCTGTAGTAATTAAAAATGTAGCTCTTCCTTCGTAATCAGAGATTGATTGTACCAAACGCCACAGTTCGCCGATCATGCGATCGGCATTGTTAGCTTCCTGTAAGTATTGATCATAACGCTTGTTGTGACCTGCGTTATCAGTTCCGCTAAAACTTAAAAAAACAACAGAAGGTTTGTTCTTTAAAATATATTCCTTACAAGCCACGTAGGTTAATTCATCATAACGCGTTGGTACGTGTTTATCCGATATTTTCTGCTGAATGGAATTGATCATGGATTGAGCGGCAGAAAGATTCTTTTCTTCAATTTTTTGAAGCCCGCTGTTTAAAACAAAACTTCCTTTCTCTTCTTTATCAAGGATGTAAGGGAACAATTCCCATGAAGTAAATGCTGCTACCTTACCTGCATAAGTAGAAGTCTGGTTCAACTCGTCTAAAATATTTTTGTTTCCATTTTTCTTTTTCTCATTTTTCCAGATGCTGTAGTCAACACTTCCTGTAAGCAACTCGCTATAACCGGGATAGGAAAGCGCATAAGGGTTGGCTACATTCACATTGTTTTGATACTTTCTATTGCCATACAATTCGCCCTGCTTTGCAATCACACTCCAAAAGAAAGGCATCAATTTGCTTCGCCGCTGCCCGGGATCGTCATCCCAATACAGAGCTTTTGCTAATAAAGTATCGGTATTAAATTCCGGATTATTGATCAAAGAAGAATCTGCGCCGTTGAATAACTCTTCCCACCTGAAACCATCGAGTGTAATGATGAACAATTTGTTTTCAGGGTTTAGTGGGCGATCCGTATTGCGGGTATTACTTACGGATACGCTCATCGTCATCAACACCAGGCAAAGCACAAGACCTCTCATGCTTTTTTAAATAAAAAAAAGTGTACCAATTTGGAGAGATGATAGTCTCTACTATGGTATCGAGCTAAAAATCAATTCTCTCTCTTCAATAGCAGCGAGAGAGAATTGACAATAACTTAATGCCCGCAGCCTATTTGGTATTAAACGAAAGCGGGACGTTCAGCTTAATGGAAAAATTTCTCCCCATATTGAAAACACCCTGCCTTCCTGTAACAAGGTTTACATCTGTATACTTTAACCTGCTTAGATGATTTTGATAAGCGATATCGGTCAGATTATTTCCCAGCACATAAAGGC
>JAGIAB010000162.1 GCA_017745135.1 Flavisolibacter sp. | reverse complement strand
AATCTTGGTGTGCCCAGTGTTACCAGCTACGAAATTTTGCGTCCAACAGGATATATTCCTCCGGCAAACCGTCCAGCGCCTGATACTTTACACAATATTTCAAAAGCGTTGAAATACCGACCGGATGCAATTGTTATCAATCTTCCGAGTAATGACATCGCAATGGGTTATTCCCAACAGGAAATCAAGGATAACTATGAAAAAGCAATGGCCATTGCTGATTCTGCCCAAATCCCTGTTTGGGTAACTACAACGCAGCCTAGAAATACATTAAGCCCAACAGAGCGGACGTATCAAATGCAGCTAAGAGACTGGACCTATCAGAGATTTGGTAATAAGGCAATTGATTTTTGGACAACCGTTGCCAATGCTGACGGTATGATTAATCCGCTTTACAGCACAGGTGACGGAGTGCATGTAAATAATGCAGGTCACTATTTGTTTTATTTAAGACTGATGGCAGAAAGAATGTTGGACTCTTTATGTCTGAGGAAAAATCTGAAACCTGTTGCCAATGCAGGCAATGATGTAGTGTTAACATTGCCACAAGACTCACTCCAGCTAAGTGCCACCGATTCTTACGACAGCGACGGAAATATTGCGGCTTATTCATGGACGATGATAAGTAGTCCTCCGCAGTTTTTATTCAGTATCTCAACCTCATCTTCAATAAAACTTAAGGGACTAATTGCAGGAACCTACTTGTTTGAATTAACAGTTATTGATAATCTTGGAGCTATTGGAAAAGATACTGTGAAGGTGACGGTCAATCCTCTCGGACCTCAATCACCGATAGCAAATGCAGGTGCTGACAAGATTATCCATCTTCCCTCCAACTCAGTTCAGTTAAATGCAAATAGCTCTTACGATCCTGATGGAACTATTGTAAGTTATTTATGGAATAAAATTTCAGGGCCTGCTTCTTTTTTAATCAATGGCAATACCCTGGTGAATCCCGTGATTAGTAATCTTGTCAATGGAACTTATTTATTTGAGCTGATAGTAACCGACAACGATGCGCTGACAAGTAAGGATACTGTATCTATTAAAGTCAATAACCTTCCAGTAGCTAATGCAGGCAACGATAATTCAATGACCTTACCTGTCAACTTTCTACAGTTGGATGGGACGAATTCCAGTGACGTCGATGGAACAGTTACTGGTTTCGAGTGGAACAAAGTGTCAGGCCCTTCCCAGTTTCTTATTTCAAATTCCTCTGTTTCCAAACCGACAGTAAGCAATCTGGTTCAGGGTATTTATCAATTTGAACTGGTTATAACAGACAATGATGGCGGCTCTGCAAAGGATACGGTTACCATTACAGTTTATCGTGCGTTAAACAAAGCCCCCCTTGCAAATGCAGGCCTTGACCAAAGCATTACCTTACCCATTAGTACCGTGAGTGTAAATGGATCGTCTTCGTCAGATAGCGATGGAACCATTGTAAGCTATCAATGGTCGCAGGTCTCCGGCCCGTCTCTCGCAAGCATTAATTCTCCCTCGTCTATTTCTACCCAAATCAATAATCTGGTTCAGGGCATTTACTTATTTGAATTAAAAGTTACCGACGATAGCAGTGCTGCTGGCAAGGACACAATTAAGATTACAGTGCTTCCACAGCCAACATCGGTTTCAAAAAATGTTCGTGTCAATCTTTACGGAGGAACAAACCCATACACCACAGGCAACTGGAATAACTGGGTCATTGCCACCGGAGAACGCACCAATACGACTTCGTCAAACTTTATTTACGATGATGTTAGTGCTTCAACTATCAATGCTATACTTTCATTCAGCAGCGGAGTTGGTGATAATGGAGCTAGTTTTGGCGGAGCCATGTGCCCGCCGCAAGTATTGCGATATACAAGTTATTCAACCAGCACCAGAACTCTTACAATTAAAGGGCTAAATAATGCATTTAAGTATGATATTGAGTTTTATGCAAGCCGTGCCAACACCGGCAATAGCACACAATTTACCATCAACGGAGTTACTAAAACTGTAGTTACCGATAACAACCTTGCTAACAAAGTGGTTTATACTGATCTCACACCAACAAACGGACAAATAACCATTACGCTTGCGAGAGTTGGGACGTATAATTATCTCAATGGATTTACATTAACAGAAAAAGCTCAACTGTCTTCTCCCATGATGAGCCGGGAACTATTTACGAGTCAAATAATGGCTGAAAGTAAAGTTGTACCAAATATTTTTCCCAACCCTTACTACTCACAAGTGGAGTTAAATTTAAATAATTCGTTTAAGGGAAATCTCAGTATACAGATATTTGATTTGGGCGGAAAACTTTTAAAGCAATTTGAATTTGTAAAAACAAGTGAAAACTTTTCGAAAGTGCTCGTTCTTTCTGATTTGAAAAAAGGAAACTATATTCTGAAGATGCGTTCAGGTAAAGCTGTTTATACAGAAAAATTGGTTAAAATCAAATAAAATGTATTAAACTGCTACTGGTTATAATAATTTGCCACTTAGCATTAAAAATGCAAAAGAAAAGTAAATGATCAATCCTGTAACATCAACAAGTGTAGCCACAAATGGAGCAGAACTCACCGCAGGGTCTGCTCCCAGTCTTTTTAAAATCATAGGAAGCATGCTGCCGCATAAAGTTCCCCAAAGCACAACACCAACCAATGCTAATGCAACAGTTACTCCAATCGCCATCCAGTGCGGCCCATACACATCAGGAAAAATGAAATGCCAGACAAAGATCCTGAGAAAACCAATCAATCCTAATACGGCACCCAACAATAAGCCTGAAAAAATTTCACGTCGCATTACCCGCCACCAATCGTTCAAATGAATTTCGCCAACAGCCATTGCTTGTATGATCAGTGTGGATGCCTGTGATCCGCTGTTGCCACCGCTCGAAATAATTAAAGGAACAAACAGTGCCAGCACTACTGCTTTTGCAATTTCATCTTCAAAAAAAGCCATAGCAGTAGCAGTGAGCATTTCACCTAAAAACAAAACCACCAGCCACACCACTCTTTTTTTAAAAAGCCTTGTCAATGGAATTTCCAGGTAAGGCTCATCCAAAGCCTGCGTACCACCAATTTTTTGAATATCCTCACTGAACTCTTCACTGGCTACCCATAGAATATCATCGATGGTAACAATGCCTAAAAGCTTATTGCTATTGCTTACCACAGGAAGTGCTACCCGGTTGTTCATCTTAAAAACTTCAGCCGCTTCTTCCTGGTCCTGGTAAGCGGTTAACGCAATTACTCTATTATCCATTAATTCTCTAACCCTGGTATCAGGAGGCGCCAAAATGAATTCACGAATCCTGATATCATCCATCAGTTCCCCCTTTTCATTAATCACATAAATAACATCAATCGTTTCACTGTTCTTTCCTACACGGCGAACGGTATCCAAAACCTGTTGCACCGTGTTGCTTTCATACACGTACACATAATCGGGGGTCATCAGCCTTCCAACACTGTTCTCGGGGTAGCCCAGTAACGAAAGCGTAATTTTTCTTTCTTCGTTGTTAAGCAGCTTGATTAACTCACGAACGGCATTACTTGGCAGTTCCTCCAGAAAATCGGTGCGATCATCTGGAGGTAGTTCGTTGAGAAGACCTGCAGTTTTGGTGGGTGGAAGTGTTTTGATGATGTTTTTTTGAGCAGTGAGATCTAAAATTTTGAACACACTGGCTGCCCTGTGCACCGACATGGCCCCAATGATCCTGCTGCCGTAGTCGGGTAATTCATCAATCAAATCGGCAACATCGCTGATGTTTTGATCATCGAGGAACTCATGGAGCTGTTTTCCATCGCCGGATTCCAGTATCGCTTCAACCTGTTCTTTTAGAATCTCCAATGCCATGTTTCAAAATTACAGCCTGATATTTAAGAGAGAAAATGAAATTAATTTGTAAAAAAAAATTCAGTGAGTCCACTCAATTATATTTCCGAGCACATTTTCGTTGCCGCATCCGGCGAAAAAGGAAGGGGAGTTTTTACCAGCAGTAATCTGAAAAAAAACTCGCTTATTGAAATTGCACCCGTAATTGTGATATCGAAAAAAGACAGGGCACATATTGATCAGACCCTGCTGCACGATTATATTTTTGAATGGGGCGACCAAAGAAATCAATGCTGTATGGCGCTGGGCTATGTACCGCTTTACAATCACTCGTACCGTTCCAATTGCGAGTATGAAATGAATTATAAGCAGCAGATCATTACAGTTAAAACGGTCAGGGCTATAAAGGCGGGAGAAGAGTTAACCATCAACTATAATGGCAATTGGAACAATGCAAAGCCTGTTTGGTTTCCTATGTCATAATGGAGTTTCTATGTCGCCATAAAATGATTGATAAGTATCGTAAAAATCAAAGAGGTTTTAATTTTTCTTAAAAATAAATTGAGGATTAGGTAGCCAGCAACATTGCTACTATTTCACTTTTCTTGCGTCGCACTCTTGTACGTTTGGTAATTCTGTTCGGCATTGAGCAAGTTTTATCACTGAATGGATGTTTGTTTTGTTGCAAGTTCAACCTCACCCTCTAACTCCCTCTCCATCGAAGATGGAGAGGGAAGCTGCGCACAGCCCTTGCTTATATAACTATTTCTACTGCTATCAACTATTCATTCAGTCCATCCTTCGTACATGTTCGACTCTTATGGAGCCGTAATTCACTTGGCGGGTTTTTTCTTTTTATTAACATGCCGCTCCTACGGAGCTCTGAGAACATCATCATGATTGCCTCTTTCTACTAACATTTCGCCCCTCCGGGGCTCTGCCAGTTAATGACACTTGCCTCATGCTGAATAAATTTCAGAACGATGCAGTGAGTGACACAACAGGTGATGATCGTAGTAATCAAGCTGGCTACACAATCACCACTTTTATTTAAAGAACTCATTCAAATAAAGTAACACCTCTGACTTCCGACTTCCTTCTTTAAAGAATTACCGAATAAACAAAACTCTTCCCGTCCTAGGTTCCCCCACCGGGGGACAGGGGGCCTACAGTACCCCTTTCGTCGATGGCAAATAATCTTTCAATGGATCTTTCTTCACTGCCATCTTGATTGCTTTGGCAAAGGCTTTAAATATGGCTTCAATTTTATGATGTTCGTTTTCGCCGCGGCACTCAATATTCAAATTGCATTTGGCAGCGTCGGAAAACGATTTGAAAAAATGAAAGAACATTTCAGTAGGCATATCCCCTACTTTTTCACGACTGAAACTGGTGTTCCAAACAATCCAGTTACGACCACCGAAATCAAGAAGAACTTTTGCTTCGCTTTCATCCATGGGTAAAGCAAATCCGTAACGTTCAATGCCGCGTTTATTACCCAGGGCTTTTGTAAAGGCTTCGCCTAATGCAATGCCGGTATCCTCAATGGTGTGATGTTCATCAATGTGCAGATCACCTTTTGTATGAATGTTCAAGTCAATCATGCCATGACGTGCAATCTGGTCGAGCATGTGATCAAAAAATCCAAGACCCGTTTGAATGTTTGCCTTGCCGCTTCCATCTAAATTCAATTCAATGCTGATTTCAGTTTCGTTAGTCTTTCGCTCATGAGATATTTTTCGCAAACCGGATTTCAAAAATTCATAAATATCTTTCCAGTGAGTGGTTTGCAATGCAACCGCATTTTGCAATTCCTCCGTTGAAGAAGTAATTTCTTTGCTACCGAGATCAGGATTGTTCTTCAACCAAATGGCTTTGCATCCAAGATTGACGGCCAGTTGAACATCTGTAATACGATCGCCAATGACAAATGAATTGGCAATGTCATAATTTGGGTTGTTCAAATAATCTGTGAACATTCCTGTTCTTGGTTTCCTGTTAGGCGAATTTTCTTCAGGCACACTTGGGTCGATCAGTTCTTTGGAAAACACTACTCCTTCATTAGCAAAACTGCTCATGATCAAATTATGCACCGGCCAGAATTGTTCGGCAGGAAACTTTTCAGTTCCCATTCCATCCTGGTTACTCACTAATACCAATTCATAGTTGAGTTCTTCGGCAATCTTCGTCATGTATTTGAATACATGTGGATAGAAGATCAGTTTACTGAATGAATCAATTTGATAAGTTGGTGGAAATTCTTCTATCAAGGTCCCATCCCTGTCTATAAATAAAACTTTCTTCATGCTTTTTCTTCCCAGATTTTTGCAAGGTGTATAATGGTTTCAACGGCTTTGTTCATGTCCTGAACGCTGATGAATTCTAATTTGGAATGTATGGCTTGTTCTGCGGCAAACAAATTGGGGCAAGGTAATCCCATAAACGATAAACGGCTGCCATCAGTACCACCGCGGATGCTTTCCATTTTTAGTTGCAGGCCGCTTCTGCTAATCGCTTCTTTAGCATAGTCAACTACTTGTGGGTGCTGGTCCAATACTTCTTTCATATTGCGGTATTGTTCCTGCAAGTTGAATTCAAAATTGGCTGTCGGATAATTTTCCATCACCATTTCAACAAGGCTCAATAAAAAATCTTCCTTCTTCTTAAGTCCATCCGTAACAAAATCACGAATGATAAAATCAATGGTTGCTTTTTCAGCAATACCATCAACGCGGATTGGATGAATGAATCCCTGTTTGCCCTCAGTAGTTTCGGGTGAAAGTTCTGCACGGGGTAATGAAGACAAAACATCTGCGGCAATCTTTAATGCATTCACCATTTTTCCTTTTGCGTAGCCAGGATGCGTGATGACACCATTGATCACCAATTGAACGGCATCGGCACTAAAGGTTTCATCTTCCAGCGAGCCGGCTTCTCCTCCGTCTAACGTGTATCCGTAATCAGCACCTAATTTTTTTAAATCAACTTTTGCTGTTCCTTTTCCTACTTCTTCATCAGGAGTAAATAAAATTTTAATAGTGCCATGTTTTACTTCGGGATGTGTGATGAAAAAATTAGCAGCGTCCATAATTTCTGCAACACCTGCCTTATCATCAGAACCG
>JAGIAB010000161.1:3315-6978 GCA_017745135.1 Flavisolibacter sp. | reverse complement strand
ACTTCAGCCTCGGTGCCTCATGAAAAAGTTGGATTGGTTTGTGAGCCACAACCTGGATCCATTGCAGATGCGATTTTAAGATTTTACCAATTGGGCGAGCAGTATTTTACTCCTCATCTTAAAACAGAGAAACAAAAATTTAGCTGGCAGCGGCTTACAGATGAGATCTTTCGCCTGGTTACGTGATAAAATAAATTACGTAAGTTTGGTAAAGTTTGTTTATGAAAGTCAAGCTCACTCTCAATATCAATGAGCGGATCATCAAAAAGGCTAAACAAGTTTCAGCCAGGAAGAAGGTGAGTCTTTCTGCAGTCGTAGAAGAATATCTTGCCTACTTTTCCGGAGAAAGTGTGCCTCAAAAATCGGTTCCAAAAAAAAATTCTATAACCCAAAGGATCAGAAAGCTTACCAGGCCTGTTGCGGTTTCTGATTCCGAATTGAAGGAAATGAGAGCAAAACATCTGCAATCGAAATATGGCAAAGAATAGCTTGTTCCTGGATGTAAACATTATTTTGGATTATGTTTTAGAAAGAGAAGGCGAGTTAAAAGAAATTGAAACATTGTTCGAATTAGCAGAAGCTGAAAAGGTGGAACTCAATATTTCGGAAAGTGTTATTGCTACAGTTTTGTACTTCTTACAAAAACATAAATTAGATGCACTTGCAATTGTAAGAGAGCTTAGTACCGTCGTTAATTTCATACCATTTAAAAAGGATGTGCTGTTTTACTCTTTAGAAAAGTATAAAGATGTGGAAGATGGATTGCTGTATTTTTTGGCGGTTAAGGCAAACATGGATTATTTCATAACAAGAAACATTAAAGACTTTAGTTTTACTTTGCCTTCCTTGCCGGTAACAACGCCGACAAAATTTTTAAATGAACATATTTGAATGATTTATCGCAGCAAAGCACCTTTACGCATTGGATTAGCAGGTGGAGGAACAGATGTAAGTCCCTACAGCGATTTGTTTGGAGGCGCTATCTTAAATGCCACCATTTCGCTCTATGCCAATGCCAGCATTGAGCTTTTGCAGGAAAACAAAATTGTCCTGGAAACCAACGACCGTGGCGAAACTGCAGAATTTGACTTGTCCAATGACTTGCCAATCAATAATCATTTGGATCTGCTGAAAGGCGTTTACAATTGCGTGGTTCGGGATTATGGTGCTATTAAATCCGGTTTCAGGTTATCAACCTTTGTAGATGCGCCTGCCGGTTCCGGTTTAGGCACGTCTTCAACTTTGGTAGTGGCTATCATTGGTGCCTTTGCGGAAATGCTGCGCTTACCACTTGGTGAATACGATATTGCCCACTACGCTTATGAAATTGAACGAAAATACCTCAATCTTGCAGGCGGAAAGCAGGATCAGTACGCAGCCACATTTGGTGGGGTTAATTACATGGAGTTTTATGAAGGCGACAAAGTGATTGTGAATCCTCTTCGCATCAAACAACAATATTTGTTTGAGTTGGAAAACAACCTCGTGCTTTATTATACTTCCACCAGCCGCGAATCAGCAAAAATTATTGAACAACAATCCAAAAATGTGGTTTCCAAAAAAGAGCAATCTATTGAAGCCATGCACCAACTCAAACAACAGGCGCAAATGTTGAAAGAAGCGTTACTCAAAGGACGACTGAATGAATTTGGTGAGATTTTGGATTACGGCTACCAGCAAAAAAAGAAAATGGCTGAAGGCATTTCCAATTCCTTAATGGAAGATATTTATGAAACTGCAAAAGCAGCCGGCGCCACCGGTGGAAAGATCTCGGGTGCTGGCGGTGGTGGGTTTATGACATTTTATTGTCCTGGTACAACAAAATACAAAGTCATTAAAAGTTTAGAAAAATTTGGCGGACGTCACCGCAGTTACCAGTTTGTAGAACATGGTTTAAAAACATGGACGATTTAATTTCAGGCAATGGAGAAAATCAAAAATATCATACAGGCTTCAATTGATGTAAAGCAACAGGTTTTACAAAGTGAAGAACTCTTGTCAACTGTTCAAAGAATTGTCGACGCGATGACAGCCTCTTTAAAAGGAGGAAAAAGGATTTATTTCTGCGGTAATGGCGGTAGTGCCGCCGATGCCCAACACCTGGCAGCAGAATTTTCAGGAAGGTTTTATACCGACCGGAAAGCATTACCTGCCGAGGCTTTGCACTGTAATACTTCTTATCTCACAGCAGTTGCCAACGATTACAGTTTCGACGTGATCTATGCAAGACTCATTGATGGTATTGGTGACAAAGGCGATGTTTTGATTGGACTTTCTACTTCCGGTAATTCGGTCAATATTGTAAAAGCATTTGAAGTGGCGAGAGAAAAAGGGATCATCACAGTTGGTTTTACCGGGTTAAGCGGCGGTGCTATGAAAAGCTTAAGCGATCATCTCATCAACATTCCATCCACCGATACACCCCGCATACAGGAAAGTCACATTCTGCTCGGTCATATTATTTGCCAGTTGGTGGAAGAAAAGATTTTCCCCCTGTCCCCCTAAAGGGGTGACTTAGGTCCTAGAAGCTTTTCTTTAACATCTTTTACCATAGCAATTAGTTTCTCAATTGGAAGGCTAGCTGTCAATAGTCACTATCCTCACTCTTATTCATACAATCACTCTTAAATAAGTTGTTCTTTTGCATCTTCAAATAAAATGAAACAGGAATCAAATAAAGAGTTGTCAAATCTAAGTTCCCCCACCGGGGGACAGGGGGCCATTATTCTGGCCGGCGGACTCGGAACAAGATTGCGTGAAGCCGTTCCTGATTTACCAAAATGCATGGCTCCTGTTGCAGGTAAGCCCTTTCTCTCCTATGTAATCGATCATCTGCGGATGCAGGGAGTTGAACGTTTCATTTTTTCCTTAGGTTATAAATGGGAACTGATTGAAGAATTTTTGCAAAAAGAATATTCTACACTCAACTATACCTCTGTAATTGAAGAAGAACCTTTGGGCACAGGAGGTGCTATAAAATTGGCCATTGAAAAATTTGCATCAGGCAATGTTGTAATAGCTAACGGCGATACTTTGTTTAAGATAAATCTTGATGAAACTCTTGCCACTCACCAGGCAAATAACGCTGAGTGTACATTGGCTTTAAAGCCCATGCAGAATTTTGATCGTTACGGGGTTGTTGAAACTGACAATAATGGAAGAATCATTTCATTTCAGGAAAAAAAATATTATCAGAACGGCCTGATCAACGGTGGGATTTATCTTCTCAACAAAGAAAAATTTATAGCCCATTCGTTTGCTGAAAAATTCTCCTTTGAAAAAGATTATCTAGAAAAATTTTGCGCTGAAGGAAATTTTTATGGTTCTGTACAGGATAAATACTTTATTGACATCGGCATTCCTGAAGATTATCAAAGAGCTCAGCATGAATTGAAGCGTCCGGAATTGGATTTAAAACAAATCGACAAGAGCTGGACTTTGTTTCTTGACAGGGACGGCGTGATCAACGAAGAAAGAGTTGGCGAATATGTTTTGCACTGGGGCGAGTTTATTTTCAGCAAAGGTGTTTTGGAGGTTTTTAAAAAACTAAGTGATTGTTTTGGACGTGTGATTATTGTCAGTAATCAAAGAGGTGTAGGCAAAGGCCTGATGACTGAAGAAGACCTGCAAAGCCATGCCCGGATTGGGCTTGCGGTTAAAACA
>JAGIAB010000161.1:0-3305 GCA_017745135.1 Flavisolibacter sp. | reverse complement strand
AGTAACTTTGAAGGATCAATATCAGGAAACTCCTGAAAAGCCTGCAAAGCATTCATTTGGAAATGCAAAGAGAAGTAGAAATCCTTAACGGGAAAATCGACAAAATTTATTACTGCACAGAAAAAGACGACAAATGTTTTAACCGCAAGCCCAATCCGGGCATGGCTTTGCAGGCTTTTCAGGAGTTTCCTGATATTGATCCTTCAAAGTCAATTATGGTTGGAAATAAGCCCAGCGATATGAAATTTGGAAGAGCTGCCGGTCTATTCACTGTTTTTGTAAGAACAACCAATCCTGATCAGCCTTTTCCGCATCCGGATATTGATAGGATCTTCCCTAGTTTATTTGATTTTGCTTCAGCTTTATAATTCTGGTAATCCATTCAAACCATGTTTAATCTGCGGTCAATAAATCCCGGTCATCTGCGGTTCGGTGTTCTTTAGGATAATTTTTGAAGTTTTTTGTCGTTCTTAGCAGACAGTTAATCACCAATACAAAGTGAAAAAGCCATTCATCTGTTTCATACTTGTTTTTATTACGTTAACTTCTTTCTCACAAATAAGGAAGATAACTCCTGCTGATTTAAGAGTTCTTCAAAGGAAAGAAGACAGCTTAAAAGGTTATGCTAAAGATTTGGTAACTGATAGCCTTCCTAATAACAGGATGAGGAGTGATAGTTTCTTCACCAAGGTTTTGATCAGGAGCTTTCTTGTAAAAAACTCTTTTTATTATCCTTTCGACTCAGTGAAAGGCGTTAGTACATTGTATGCTCCCGACAGTAGTTTCAGGATCATGACATGGTCTTTAACCTACAATGAAGATCTGAGCCAGCAACGGGGTGTTATCCAGTTTCCCACAAAAGATGGCTCAGCCAAATTTGTTCCCTTGTATGATTATTCAACCCTCACTCCCTATCCGGAAGATTCTGTTCGCGATCACAAACATTGGATAGGCGCTATCTATTACAATATTGTTCAAACAAGATATAACAACCGAAATTATTACACGCTGTTTGGATACGATCCGAATACTCCCTTCACGAATAAAAAATGGATCGAGGTGTTAACGTTTGATCAGAGCGGGATGCCGGTATTTGGAGGAAAGTATTTCAGCTTTGCAAAAGATACGGCAAAGCGTGAAGATCAGTTCCGTTACAGCATTGAATATAAGAAACAGGCATCTGCAACAGTAGATTTCGATCCTGATCTCAAATTGATCCTGGTTGACCACCTGATCTCCGAATCCGATGAACCCGATCTTCCGCAAACCTTTGTTCCGGATGGCGATTACGAAGGCTTTAAATGGACAAATGGCAAATGGCTGCACATAGATAAAGTGTTTGACCAAAAACTGGAAGACGGAGAAGCACCTGTGCCTGATCCTATTCTTGATTCAAAGGGAAATACGAATCAGGAAAAACTAAAGCAACAGTCTGAAAAGAATAATACGAAGAAGAAAGCCAAATAATTTTTAAAAAGCCTACAGCAAACTTATCCCTGAGAGAAGAATACTGTTAACTTACTCATCCAGCTTCAACACAGCCAAAAAAGCTTCCTGCGGAACTTCTACGTTACCAATCTGGCGCATACGCTTCTTTCCTTCTTTCTGCTTCTCCAATAATTTTCTTTTACGGCTGATGTCACCACCGTAACACTTCGCGGTAACATCTTTGCGCATGGCAGAAATATTTTCACGGGCAATAATCTTTGCGCCGACGGCTGCCTGTATAGCAATTTGAAATTGCTGGCGGGGTAATAGCTCTTTTAATTTTTCACAAAGCCTTCTTCCGAAATCCTGTGCACGGCTGCGGTGGATCAAAGCACTCAATGCATCCACTTTATCGCTATTCAATAAAATATCCATCTTCACAATATCTGCTTCGCGATATCCAATCGGATGATAATCGAAGGAAGCATAACCACGGGTTTGTGATTTTAATTTATCGTAAAAGTCAAACACAATTTCGGTAAGCGGCATTTCAAAAACTAACTCCACACGGGTTTGTGTGAGATAGCTTTGATTAATTAAAATGCCACGTTTACCTAAACACAAGGTCATGATGTTACCAATGTATTCCGGCTTGGTAATGATCTGTGCTTTGATAAATGGTTCTTCAATGCGATCTGTTTTTACCGGATCAGGAAACTCTGTTGGATTGTTTACAATGATTTTTGCTCCTGCTGTGGTGTAGGCAATAAAGCTTACGTTGGGAACGGTTGTAATTACAGTTTGATTGAATTCCCTCTCCAATCGTTCCTGTATGATTTCCATGTGGAGCAGCCCTAAAAATCCGCACCGGAAACCAAAACCAAGGGCTTGCGAAGTTTCGAGTTCGAATGTGAGAGAAGCATCGTTCAATTGCAATTTATCCATGCAATCACGCAGCTCTTCAAATTCATCGGTATTGACAGGGAAAATACCGGCAAATACCATCGGCTTCACTTCCTGGAAACCTTTGATCATTTCCTGTGTAGGCCGGAATGCATTTGTAAGCGTATCACCAACTTTTACTTCTTTGGCATTTTTAATTCCTGTAATGATGTAGCCAACATCGCCAGCACTCACTTCGTTCTGAGATTCCATCTTCAATTTCAAAATCCCTACCTCATCAGCTTCATACTCCTGCCCGGTAGAAACAAATTGAACTTTGTCTCCTTTTTTTATGGTTCCATTTAAAACTCTATAGTAAACGATAATACCACGAAAACTATTAAAAACACTGTCAAAGATCAATGCCTGTAAGGGAGCAGCCGGATCTCCTTTTGGTGCGGGAATGCGTTCAACAATGGCTTCCAAAATCGCGTCCACGCCTAAGCCTGTTCTTCCGCTTGCCAGTAAAATTTCCTCAGGTTTGCAACCGATCAGTTCAATAATCTGGTCCTTCACTTCCTCAATCATAGCACCATCCATGTCAATTTTGTTAATGACAGGAATGATCTCAAGATCATTATCAATAGCGAGATAAAGATTGGAAATGGTTTGAGCCTGAATTCCCTGTGTGGCATCTACCAGCAACAATGCACCTTCGCAGGCGGCTAAGGCACGGCTTACTTCATAGCTAAAATCCACGTGGCCTGGAGTATCAATCAGGTTGAGCGTATATTCTTCACCCTTTTGCTTGTAAGTAATTTGAATGGCGTGGCTTTTAATGGTAATTCCCTTCTCTCTTTCCAGGTCCATATCATCCAGCACCTGGTCCATCATTTCTCTTTCACTAATGGTATTGGTTACCTGCAAAAGACGGTCAGCCAGGGTAGATTTTCCATGGTCGATATGCGCTATGATACAAAAATTGCGGATGTTTT
>JAGIAB010000160.1:4343-11312 GCA_017745135.1 Flavisolibacter sp. | reverse complement strand
TATTTATTCCGTGTGCAGCGACTGCAACTCCAAGCTAGGTTCGCGGGTTGACAGTAAGTTAGTCAATCATACGTTTATGGAGTTTGCCCGGTACCGACATAAGATAAGGGGGAAAAAAGGAGGCCTGTCGAATCCTTTTGCGGGTGTTGGTGTACTAAGCGATGATCCTGAGCAAAAGATAAGAACTGAAATGGATGATGACGGCAATTTCGTCACCCGACTTTTACCGAAAATTCCAAAGTTAGAGTCAGGAAGCACTCATATTCAATTTTCCATTGACGCGGCAGACCGCCATTTGAAAGATACTGTTATTGACAAAATATTGAAACGTAATGGTATTGATCGCTCCCAAGTCAATTTTTACGAGGAGACAGAACGATCAGAACGACCCGAGATTCACCAAATGATGTTATTTGACATTTCGGATTTCAAAATTGGACTTTTGAAGATTGCTTATGAATTTACCATTGATACTCTGCCAGCTTATTTCGAAGATGAAGTCGGAAAAATTATTGCAGATATTTTGCATCGTGGAGATTTGCAAGCTATGAAGGGAAAAGTCCAATTCTTTGGGAATGGCTTTACAAAGAAAATCCTTAAACCGCTGGAACACTTAGTTGATTTTGAAAATGACAATCATTACCTGGTGCTCATTGAGGCGAAAGCGTTAGGACTTATTTGCCAAGTGAATCTCTTTAATTCAATTTCCATTGCTATTCAAATGAGTACAAAACAAGGATATCTTGACCGAAATATTATTGTGGGTATTAATGATATTAGAAAATGCACCTTTGAAAAACTCGATATCTGCGAATTAGTTAAACGAACGTACTCGTCAAATGAATATGCCTTTCAATTTTGGTTTGCAACGAAAGACCAATTGAGTGATTTTGAAGCATTTCAAAGTAATACGGAGTATGAATATTATTATGAGAATGACCGAATCCCTTTCTATGACAGGTGGGGACGGATACGATATACATCTATTAATGATAAATTGCTTCAGCCAAATTTAAGCCATGTTGCTGAAGGTGATGATGTAAATGAGATCATTACCAAGATTGAACTTGATGAGGAACTATTTGTTATGCTGAGCCCTGGAATGCGTTTCGTGCAAGTCGCTGCCGTGAGGATCATTCAAAGGAGGATTGGAAAAGTTTGATAAAAACTGTTGTTCCTATCAAATAGTTATTCACTATGGGTAGTACTACGGTTGTTTTGTAAAATGAAGAACGCTACATTAGCTGCCATCAAAACTTACTGTGATGGTTAAAGAAATCGATATTAAAAAGTTCGGTCAATTCAATAACTATAACTGGACTGAACATTTTGGGAATGCCCTTTTTTTTAAAAAGCTGAATATTATCTATGGCCGCAACTATTCGGGAAAGACAACTTTATCAAGGATTTTTAGGTGCATAGAAAAGAAAGAAATGCATAGACATTATTGCGACTCCCAGTTTCAATTTAAGTTGTATGACGGCTCGCTTCTATCTAATTCGGATGTCAAGACTTATGAGGGGCCTTTGAAATTCAGGGTTTATAATAATGATTTTGTTAAAGAGAATTTGAGTTGGCTTCATAATCCCGATGGTACAATCATCCCTTTTACAATTTTGGGAGAGGTCAATGTTGAACTTGACAAACAAATAAGAGATATCGATACGCAGTTAGGTAGTGTAGAATCTTCATCTGGCCTCATATTTCAGTTTCATGAAAAGCAAGTTGGGTTTGCTGAGAAGGAGAAAAATCTTCGGTTAAAATCAGAAGGTTTAGAAAAAATGTTGCAAGAGAAAGCAAAATTTATCAAGAACGATACGGCAACCTATGCTATTCCCGTTTACTACATTACTCACATAAAAAAGGAAATAGATTCTGTTACGGACGGAGACATTCTTTCAAGTCCTCAAAAGGAAGAATTTTTAAAGTTGTTGAGTGAGCAGCCTAAGCCAGATATAAAAGGAGTTATACAGACGCAAACCCAATTTCAGTCATACTATAGCACCACAAAAGAAATTGTAGAAAAACGAATTAGTCCATCGAAGCCAATCACGGATCTTGTGCAAGATGCTTTATTGCAAGCGTGGGTTAGAGATGGCATTGATAAGCACAAAGGGAAAAGAAGTACATGTGGATTTTGTGGAAATCCATTACCTGCAGACTTGTGGGAAAAGTTAGATGCACATTTTGTAAAAGAATCGGAGGATTTACGGAGGAGAATTGAAACTTTAGTTGAAACCCTGGAAAAATCGAAAGTGCTTTTAGAGAGCTTTCTTCTCTTGAAAGCCGAACAATTTTACTTTGATCTTCAGGAAAGATTTAAAAAAATTGAACAAAGATGGGTTACAGAAACTGATGAATACAAGCTCAATATTGACGTTTTGATTTCGGAAGTAAAAAAAAGGAAGGAAGATATTTTTCAAGATTTTGAGCTCCTCTCTATCTCTGATAACTCGGAGAAACTCTTGGAAATTATAACAGAATTCAATGTTTTGATCGAAGAGCACAATAAGCGTACAAAAACTTTGTCAGAGGATCAAAATGCAGCTAGAGAAAAACTGAGGTTGTCTGAAGTGGCTGAATTTAAAAAATTAATACTGTATCAAGATCAACTTGATGAAATAGAGATAAAGAAAAATGAATTAGAGGCGGAAAAAAGTGACAAAATTACTCTTGAGGGCAAGGTGGGACAATTGATAGAAGAAAAAAGAATTCTTGTAGCAAAGTCTAAAGACGAAACAAGAGGTGCAGAGCTTGTGAACCGATATTTGTCTCACTTTTTTGGACATGAAGAATTGAAACTAATTGCTTTTGAAGACGAAGATTCTACACAAAAGTTCAAAATTCAGCGGGATAATATTGATGCTAATAACTTGAGTGAAGGTGAATGCAGCCTTATCTCATTTTGCTATTTCATTGCAAAGATGGAAGACGAGCTTAAGGTGGAATCAAATAGCTTAATTATTTATATTGATGATCCAATTTCAAGTCTTGATAGCAATCATACCTTTTTTATTTTTAGTTTGATTGAAACCGTGATCGCAAAGTCAGTTAAATATCATCAACTGTTTATATCGACACACAATCTTGATTTCTTAAAATACATTAAACGTTTGACCAAGCCGAAGGGCGACGAGACTTCTTACTTTTTAATGCAGAAACGCAGTAAGAGCTTAACTATGTTAGTTAAAGCACCTGATTATTTAAAAAAGTACATTACGGAATTCAATTTTCTCTTTAATGAAATCTACCAATGTGCTTCGGAAAGCGAAGAGGTCATTGCAGAAAAGCATCAATACAATTTTGGCAATAACGTAAGGAAATTTTTAGAGGCATATCTTTTCTTTAAATATCCTGATCAAAGCTTGAGTGCACCGGAAAGACTACAAAAATTCTTTGCTCTGGATATGGCTTCTTATAACTTGGTTAATAGATTATATAATGAGTTTTCACATCTTGAAGAGCAATTTGATCGAAGTGTTGTACCAATCGATGTTTCTGAATTTAAGAAGGTGGCAATAATTGTTCTTAAAAAAATAAAAGAATCCGATGTTGAGCAATACTGTGCATTGTGTAAAAGTGTTGGTCAAGATTCTACAATTGATTTTGATACAATTGTTCCAATTGAACAACACGAAGATTTGTCTGGTCCTTATTAGATTAAAGTTGGATTTCAATAGTTCTCAATTTGGATAAAGACCTTGCTATTGCAGCGGTGCCGCCCTGCTAAGTGAGTTAGCAAATGTTTTTTCACAAATACCGCGAAGAAGGCTAGCTTGAAGGATGCGAAAACCAAGAAGTCCTTCAGAGCTGGGTTTTGACCGCTACGATAAACGGCGCCTTCAAAAGGCCATCGAGGCTTCCACAGAGAAGCGGGTGTACATCCGGTTGCAGTCCGTGCTGTTGGTGGTGAAAGGACTGGAGGTCCCAAAAGTGGCCCAGCTGTACGCCATCAGCAAACGGATTGTCTACCGGTGGGTGGAGACGTATCTGCAACATCACCACCCCTCCAGTCTTTTGGATGCGCCCAAGAGCGGCCGGCCCCTGGTAGCACCTGCCATCACCCCTGGGCGAATCTTAGGGGTGCTGGACCAAAATCCCTTCTCACTGGGCTACCGGTATAATGTGTGGACGGTAGCGCTTTTGGCCCAACACTTAAATAAGTTGTATGGCTGTGGGATCAGCCGCTATACCTTGTATAGAAGGATGAAGGCGATGGGGCTCGAGTGCAAGCGTCCCCGCTACATTTATGAAGAAAAAGAAGTGAACCGCATTCAAAAAAAGGGGCGATCGTTCGAAGGCTAGGCTCAAGGCCAATTACAGCTACCGTCCTCTTTGAAGATGAAACCATCTTAAGGCTCTTTCCAGTACTCAGGCGCAGCTGGTCCAGGAAAGGAAGGCAGGCCCTGGTGGGCATCAGTGGGCTTGGGTGCCCAGCGGGTACTTTTTTGTGCGCTAAATCCAAAGAACGGCAGACGACTGGTGATGGTCCGTCGTGGCATGAACCAAGAGAACTTTCAGGACTTCTTAAAACTAATCCACCAGCACTACCGCTGTCCGGTGTATTTGATATTGGATAAGGCCGGCCTGCACACTGCCGAAGAGAGCCAAAGGCTGGCTCGAAAACTGAAGATTACTTTGGTGTGGTTGCCGAAACAATGTCCCGAACTAAACTGTGTGGATCAACTCTTTAAATGCCTTAAAGCCGATGTCTCCGCCAATTACCAATATCCAAGTATTGAGGAGCATGCAAGGGCGGCGGAAAACTATTTGCATGGTTTAACCAATGAACAAACCTTGATAAAAGCAGGCATTAAGTCAAAAAACTTTTGGTTAAAAGGCTCTTTTTTGAAATAACATTTGCAAACTCATTTAGTTCCGATGACAGGTGCGAAGGCGATTGTCTTCGACTGGATTGCAAATAAATTTTAGTGGTGATTGGGTATAAAGGACTTTTCGTTCGTCTATTGAGCAAGTCTGCACCCAAATTTTTGAGATGGTCCATAAGTATGAAAGACATATTGTGAACGCAATTGAAAGCAGGAAGTCATTGCTTGTTCAAAGTCATTCATTGCTTATTTTAATTGAGCCTTATTTGTTCGGGATGGTTGGTAACTACCAATATGTTCTTTTTGGGTTTCAGACCAATGGCGAAGGCAGAGGATATGAACCTGCCTGGGTTAGTCTTCCGTTAAGTGAGATAAACAATATTTACCCTACAGGACGAAAGTTTTACTACGACCATGAGGGTTATGAGGCCAATAAGCCTGAATTACAAATGGTTCTGTGTGCATCCAATGAGCTTGAAAAGGCTGTGTGATCCTCTTTTAAAAAAAATTTCAGGACGATTGGGTATAAATCCTTTTTGCTCCGTCTACTTATGTGAACAGGTTATGGAATTGTGTTTTTGTGTTTCATCCCTTACCTATTAACGAAGCAGCTTTAGTATGGCAGTTGATCCAAACAGACTTGATTTTTTGCTGGAGAAGTTTTCGCAGAATGAAGTGAGTGAGGCAGAGTTTGAGGAGTTGTGCGAGTTGATTAATGACCACGAAAATGAACCAGCTATCAAAGGCATCTTGCAACAAGGATTGCACAATGCTCCTTTTGCCCGTTTAGACCAGACTAAAATGGATAAGATGCTTAGCAAGGTGCTGCTAACGGAATCAAAGCCTGTGCGAAGGCTGTATCCATTCCGGCGCATAGCGGCGGCGGCGGCTGCAATTATAGTGCTGGTGCTTGGCGCCGGCGCCTGGTATGGGTTCTTCAACCATAAGAAAGGAAACGAGGTTGCCGTTTCTAACCCGGCCCTGCCTACCGATGTAAAAGCGCCGGCTACCAATCGGGCCATGGTAACCCTGGCCAATGGACAAAGCGTTTATTTAGACAGCGTAAATAACGGGCAACTGGCATTACAGGGAAATGTAAAGCTGGTGAAACTGGCCAATGGACAGATTGCGTATAGTGCTCTTCAACAGGGCTTCGACGGAGCTCAGCCTGACAAGGGCGGCAACGAGTTGGTTTACAATACACTTACTAATCCAAGAGGCAGTAAGGTGATTGATATGACACTTTCGGATGGCAGCCGTGTGTGGCTGAATGCCGGTAGCTCTGTTACTTACCCTGTGGCATTTGTTGGTAAGGAAAGGAAAGTGTCTATAACCGGTGAGGCTTATTTTGAAGTGGCCCACGATGCTGATAAACCTTTTAAAGTTGGTAAAGGTGGTATGGAAGTAACGGTTCTGGGTACGCATTTTAATGTGAATGCTTATGACGATGAACAGGCTATTAAGTTGACCTTGCTGGAAGGAAGCGTAAGAGTGACCCTTGGACAGGGCTTCGGCGGGGCTCAGCCTGACAAGGGTGACAGGCCATCGCTCATTATTGCCCCGGGACAGCAGGCCGTACTTCGACAAGCTCAGGATGACATTCATGTTGTGAATGATGTTGACGTAGATGGCGTGATGGCCTGGAAGAACGGGTACTTCCAGTTTAGCGGAAGTGATGTGCCAACGGTTATGCGGCAGATAGCAAGGTGGTATGATGTGGATGTAAGTTACGAGGGACAAATACCGGAAAGAAGGTTTGCAGGACAAATGGACAGACATGCCAACCTTTCCAAGGTGCTGCGCATACTGGAAGAGAGCAATGTGCATTTCAGGCTTGAAGGGAGAAAGCTAATTGTGATGCCTTAGCCCTTCGGCAAGCTCAGGATGACAATGTGCAAATTTGAAAATGAGTATGAAAGGATGATTGCGTTGTTGTTGATGGGCAGGTCCCGAACTTATGATGCTGAAGCTGCGCTTCCTCATAAGTTCGGGATGACAGGTGTGAAAAGGATGACAGCATTGAAACATGAGCTCTTGGTTAGCCTAAATGAAAATCCCGCCGACGGACAAGGAAGGCGGGACGAGTAGCCTGGGTTAACCCAATTATAAAAGTCGTGGAAGACTGCTTTATCGTTTACTA
>JAGIAB010000160.1:0-4265 GCA_017745135.1 Flavisolibacter sp. | reverse complement strand
TCGTTTAACCCAAACTAAAACAAAGTTATGCAAAATGCTCTTTGGGGCCGCATCCTACACTCTTATCGAAAAGACAAGGGTGCCAGAAAAAGGCCTGTCATTAAACTCCTGCGAGTTATGAAGTTAACCGCTATCATCTTGCTATCCGCCTGCCTGCAGGTGAGCGCCAGAGGCGAAGCCCAGGCTGTGAACCTCCACGAAAAAAATGCTTCTTTGGAAAAAGTGTTTGCAGAGATCAGAAAGCAAACAGGGTATTTCTTTTGGTATGATTTGAATGAATTGAAGCGTGCCAAACCTGTTTCCATTTCTGTTACCAATGCAAGCGTTGAAGAAGCATTGATTCTTTGCTTTAAGGACCAACCACTTTCCTATACCATAGTTGACAAAACGGTTATTGTTAAGCCCAACAAAACCGCAGCAATTGTAAACAATAACGAACTATTATCTCAGCTCATTGATGTAAAGGGTCGTATAGTAAACGATAAAGCCGAACCAGTAATTGTTACTGTTTCTATAAAGGGAACCAAGGAGGCAACCACCACAAACGATAATGGGGAATTCGTATTAAAAAATGTTGATGAAAATGCAACATTAATTGTAAGTGGTGTTTCGATTGAAACCTATGAACTGAAAGTAAATGGGAGAACAGATTTAGCAACGATAAGTGTAAGAATGAGGATAATGTCTTTGGATAATATAATGGTTTCAACGGGCTATCAGACAATACCAAGGGAGCGTGCAACAGGTTCTTTTGGTCAGCCTAATGAACGGATGTTGGAGAGCCGAGTGAGTACCAATATTCTCGATAAACTGGATGGCATTACTAGTGGCTTATTGTTCAATAAGAACACAGTTAAGTCTCAGAATGGTACTCCTGACCTGAGTATCCGTGGAAGGAGTACTCTTTTTGCTAATGATCAACCTTTGATTGTAGTAGATAACTTTCCCTACAGCGGTGATATTAGCAACATTAATCCCAACGATGTGGCAAGTATTACTCTACTAAAAGATGCCGCTGCTGCCTCAATTTGGGGAGTACGAGCTGGTAATGGTGTAGTCGTAATTACTACAAAAAAAGGAAGATTTAATCAACCTTTGAAAATTGGTTTCAATACAAACATTAGCTTAGGACAAAAGCCTAATCTATATTATGACCCCTCATCAATAAAGCCATCCGATTTTATTGATGTTGAAATGCATTTATTTCAACAGGGACGATATGATGCAGATTTGGGTAATACTTGGGAAAATCCTCCGATCTCTCCAATAGTAGAGATTTTAGCAAAAAAAAGAGCAGGGATAATTTCGGATGCAGATGCAACAGCACAAATCAATACATTAAGGAACTACGATGTGCGCAGAGATATACAGAAATACTTTTATGGTAAAAGTATAAATCAACAATATGCTTTAAATCTTAGTGGCGGTAATTCTGAAGGTGCTTATTTTGTTTCAGCAGGTTTTGATAAAAACAAATCGGATCTAGTGGGGAATAGATATGACCGAATAACCCTTGCTTCTAACGCTAGCTTTACTCCTATCAAAAATCTTGAATTAACAACCGGAGTTAACTATTCTTGGAGTAGAATCACGGCTAACAACACTCTCTCAAACTTATTTACAGGAGGCCCTTATACTCATATTTATCCTTATGCTCAACTGTCTAATGAAACAGGTCAACCACTGCCAATAATCAAAAGTTATAACGCAGAATATGTAGAACAAGCTCCTAGTATGGGTTTTCTCGATTGGTCGTTCTATCCTCTGAGGGAGCTATCGCTTTCTGATAATCAGTCAACAGGTACTGATATTCGAATTAATACAGGTATAAAATATAGTTTTTTTTCAGGACTTAGTGGTGAAGTAAGGTATCAATATCAAAAACATGACATAGGCAACAGAGATTATAGAGATAAGACCACCTTCTTTACTCGTAATTTGATTAACCAGTATGCTGACTTTAACGGCGGAGTTGTTTTAGCGTTTCATATACCTGACGGAGGCATATTATATTTAAGTAACAGTGATATCATTTCTCACAATGCAAGAGGACAGCTCAATTTTTCTCATAATTGGAAAAAGAGCAGTTTGTCTGCTCTTGGTGGGGCGGATATTACGGAAACTTCAGGCGAACTGAATAGTTCTACTTACTACGGATACAACGATAAATTTGCTACTTATCAGCCAGTAGATAATACCACTACATTTAATCTGAATCCACTGGGTTCCGGAACCATACCTTCAGGATTAGGACTTTCTAGTACTATTGACCGCTTCCGCTCATATTTTGGCAATATTGCCTATACCTATTTAAATAGATATACATTATCAGGGAGCGGCCGTATAGACGCTTCTAATTATTTTGGAGTAGAAACAAACCAAAAAAGCGTACCCCTTTGGTCAGCGGGTGTTAAATGGGACATTGACAAAGAAGCATTCTACCATGTAAGCTGGCTTTCAAACCTTAGTTTCAGAGCTACTTATGGTTTTAACGGCAATCTTGATAGAACTCTTACCGGTATAACCACCATCCAATATGCAAACGAAAGTAATCAGTGGATTACACTTCCATTTTCCACATTATTAAGAGTTGGCAATCCGCAATTGCGATGGGAGAAAATAGGCATTGCTAACATCGGTATAGATTTTAGCAATAAGAACCGTTCTCTTAATGGAAGCATTGAATATTACTTTAAAAGAGGTATTGATCTGATAGGTGATCAGCCATTTGCACCGAGTACAGGCATCCAGCAATTTAGAGGCAATTACGCTAACATTAAAGGCAAGGGCATAGACCTGCAACTAACTTCTCAAAATATAAATAGAGCCATAGTGTGGAGTACTACTTTTTTGTTTAGTTATGCTACAGATAAAGTTACGCAGTATAATGTAAAGCAAGCCAACATATCCAACTATGTGGGAGCTGCAGATGGCACGCAAGGAGCAGTTATCCCATTGGTTGGAAAACCCGTGTTTGGTGTTTATAGTTATCGATGGGGAGGCTTGGATCCATCAACAGGCGATCCAATAGGATACATCAATAAAATCCAAAGCAAAGATTATACAATGCTCATTAATCCTACTGACTTAGAAAATATTGTTTATAGTGGTCCTGGCCGACCTGTTATGTTCGGAGGTATAGGTAATCGTATTTCGTACAAAGGGTTTGCTCTTGACTTTAATATTAGTTATAAGCTTGGCTATTATTTTAGGAGGAGTTCTCTTAGTTATTCAGCACTTTTTGACCGTTGGGAGGGACACAGTGAATACCAAGAAAGGTGGCAACAACCAGGTGATGAAAAAAATACCAATGTGCCGTCAATGATCTATCCCGCAGATCCTAATCGAGATTTTTTTTATCAATATTCGGAGGCCACAGTAGAAAAAGGAGGTCACATTCGCTTACAGGATATAAGTCTTAGTTATGACTTACAGATGAAAACAGGAGGTAAAGCTAATGGCAATCGAATCCAATTTTACATATATGCCAGTAATATAGGAATCATTTGGCGTGCAAATAAAAAAGGGCTAGATCCAGAGTATCCCATTGGAATACCTCCCTCTAAAGCTATCGCCTTGGGCGTTAAAGCTACTCTTTAAATTAATTAATTATCAGACCAATAAATGAAAGGATGAAAACTCTATATATTATTTTATCGACCTGCTACCTTCTTTCTATAATGTCTTGTAAAAAAGCATGGTTAGATGTGAGGCCTAATAAGGCAATTGTTGTTCCCTCTGAAGTGAAGGATTATCAGTCACTCTTAGATAATGCAGCCCTGTTTAACAAGAATGGCTCAGGTCTAGGTGAAGTCAGTGCCGACAATTACTATTTATTGTTTCCTGTATGGCAGTCTTTAGGAAATGCGCAGGAACGCAACGCTTATATCTGGGCTAAAGATATTTATCAAGGGGAAACAGGTTTAGACTGGCGGGATGCATATACGCGAATTTTAACAGAGAATGTAGTTTTAGATGGCATAGAAAAAATAAAGCCTAACCAAATAGAAGCATCAGCATGGAATAATGTAAAAGGAAGCGCTTTGTTTTACCGAGCATATGATTTCTTTAATCTTGCTCAAGAATTTTGCAAGCCCTATTTAGCAAGTACTGCCTCTACTGACTTAGGCATTCCTTTGCGTAAAAGCTCAGATATATTTATAAATGTAAGTAGAAGTACTGTTCAAGAAACTTATGACCAAATTATTAATGATTTAATGTTGGCTCGACAACTATTGCCTGATGTTGCAGTTGTTAAAACGCGG
>JAGIAB010000015.1:15618-20136 GCA_017745135.1 Flavisolibacter sp. | reverse complement strand
GTTTTAGCACCAGCTTCCAGGTACGATGGGGCCAATGGGGGCAAATTGCTGCTACCGATAAACGAAGTGCAGGTGGATATTCTTTTGATGACATTCGTGTTTATCAGGTATTCAATGACATGCAAATGCTGAGCATTGATGCACCGGTTAAATCCAGTTGCGCACTCACCAGCAGCACTGCTATACAAGTTTCTGTTCGCAACAGTTCGAACTCTGTTATAAATAGTGTACCTGTTAAGTATCGTATCAACAACGGAAGCTGGATCAGCGAAACTATTCCGTCTGTCGCGGCAAATTCCATCCTGCAATACAGCTTTACCACAGGTGCTGATTTGTCCGCATTCAACACTTATACCATCCAGGCTATTGTTGATTTGAATAACGACAGCTTCCGTGAGAATGATACAACAACTGCAACCGTTGTGAACTCACCCGTGATTACATCTTTCCCCTATCTACAAAATTTCGAAGGCGGTACAGGCAACTGGTATGCCGATGGAAAAAATTCAAGCTGGCAATATGGAACACCAACTTCAGCCAAAATAAAAAATGCCGCAAGCGGAGCCAAAGCATGGAAAACCAGATTGCAGGGAAATTATAACGACCTGGAAGAATCATATTTGTATTCGCCCTGTTTTGATGTAACAGGCATGAGCAACCCAACATTAAGCCTGAGTATGGCTTTGGATATTGAAGATTGCAACACAACTCTTTGCGATGGTGCATGGATTGAATATTCGGCTGACGGACTTACCTGGAACAAACTTGGAGCTTATGGACAGGGAACCAACTGGTATAATAAGGCAGCATTTCAATTATGGGCTATACAGGATTTTACCCGCTGGCATGTAGCCACTATGCCATTACCAACAGGATTGAATCGTTTGCGTCTTCGGATTGTAATGGCAGCCGATCCTGCAGTAAACAGGGAAGGAATTGCGGTTGATGACATTCATATTTATGATAACACCAACGGTATTTATGATGGTGTTACCATGAACAGCCCTGTAACACAAACTGTTTCAGGAAATAACTGGATTGATTTTACCAGCAACGGAAAATTGATCGCATCCCTCCAACCCAATAATCAAAATCTTGGAAGCACAGATGTGCAGGCCTATATTAATTCTGGCGCTGTGCGTCACACTTCTTCTCAGTATTATCTTGACAGAAATATTACTATAAGACCGTCCTCCGCTCCTGCAGATTCTGTCACCATACGTTTTTACTTTCTGGAAAAAGAAACAGACAGTCTCATCAACGCAACAGGCTGTGCAGGATGTACTAAGCCAATCAGTGCTTATGAATTGGGCATATCAAAATATTCCGATATCGACAAAAGCTTTGAAAATGGCTCCATAGGTGATAACCTTCAGGGTATGTGGAATTTTATCACATCGGACAAGATTGCAAAAGTTCCATTTGACAAAGGTTACTATGCAGAATTTAAAGTGGGAAGCTTTTCGGAATTCTGGTTAAACAATGGAAGCTTTGATAAGACTACACCGCTACCTGTAAAAATGGTTGACTTTACGGTACAAAAACAAGCTAATAGTAACGTTTTGCTTCAATGGAAAGTTTCGGGAGAAGCTGACGTATCAAAATACGAGGTAGAAATGGCCAGGGGCAATACTGAATTGCAGGCCGGTAATTTTGTAAAAATTGGCGAAGTAGCAAGCCAGGGTAATAATGCAGGTACCCGCACTTATAATTTTACCGATTCTGAAACAGATAAATTTGGCCCGAGATATTATCGTCTGAAGATTATTAATCTTGACGGAAGTTTCGCATACTCGCTTGTCCGTTCTGTTGTATTTGATGCACCGGTTCAATGGCAGATCTATCCTAATCCTTCAAACGGTTTATTTAGCCTGGTGTATCAGTTGAATACGGGCGAAGAAATTCATGCACGGATAATTGATGCTAAAGGAAGCGTCATTAAAGAATACCGTAAGATGGCTAACGGATTCCCGCAAAAACTGAGTATTGATCTGCTTGGTAAAGCCAGCGGAATTTATTTACTACAGGTTGATGCGGCAGGAAAGAAACAAACCTTTAAGCTATATAAGCAGTAGTGAAGAATAAATAACAAGTAATATAAAGAAAACCTCCGCTAAACGGAGGTTTTTAATTTTTTGCAGATATGTAAGCTATCAGATTCTACCTGCTATTGATCACTTATACTCTTACCATCCCTGTTTTGCAACTCCGGCCTGTATGGCAGCCAGTGCCTTTGCTTCATTGCACAGAGTAGTTAGCTTGTTGCCTTTACCATCGTGCCCCTGAACCATATAGGCACCCTTTGCTGTCTTAGTAATTACTGCGTCCTGGATAGGCACATTCTTTTCCTTGGTTTTTACATTGTAAGCAGTAAGCTGAACGTCTGCCATATGTTTAAGTTTTGTGGTTAGTAATGTTTAAATCTACATTATTTCGGCAAAACAGGGGCCAAAAACTTTCCCTCGTACAATTGCTGAAGCCGCCTGGTAATACTGCAATCTATTTTAATCGTGAAAGCCCGATTACAAAATTGTAGGAATTGACACCGCCGTTTGGATCTTTCAGCCCTGCATTAGAAATATGACGTTGTACGTATTGAAAATTCAGAAACAATCCTTTTTGATTCAATCGAAGAAAAGTACCCAGGGCAAGATTATCGGAAAAAATAAAACCACTAGCCTGTCGTCCCACTTTCGCCGAAATATAATGAGGTCCGGAACCCAGCATTTGATAGAAATAAAAACCCTCGTTGATCTTTACATAATTGCGAATGCCCAGGTTCAGCCCGAACTCATAATCCAAACTTCCTTTTTTGGTGTAATCTCCTTTTACAAAATTGAATTGTGGTTCAGCATACCAGGCCAGAAAATCTTTTTTCTTCGGTGCTTTAAAAGAGCTTGAATAATCCCCTACAATATAATAAACCTGGTAACCGGTACCTTTCATCATACTGTTGCCCCAACCAACAACGCCACCTATGGTTTTAAAAAGTTTTGGCTTTGTGGAATCCTGTGCGTTAACTACCGAGCAAAAAATAAAAATAATGATTACGGAATAAAAAAGGTTTTGTTTCATGGTTCAATTGGTTGGCTTAATATTTCTTCAATAGCCTTTAATTCATCAGTAGTAAAATTGTAATTCTTTAAGCAGTGAATAGAATCGATTACCTGTTCAGGCTTACTGGCACCAATGATCAGGGAGGTCATTCGCTGATCTTTTAATATCCAGCCCAGGGCCATTTGTGCCAGGCTCTGTCCCCGGCCTTCTGCAATTTTATTTAGTTGATAGACCTTGCTAAGAATTTGTTGTGTTAATGCATTTCTTTCCAAAGCGCCATTGCCTCTTTCGCTGGCTGCTCTTGAGTCGGCAGGAATTCCATTTAAATACTTATTGGTAAGAATGCCTTGCGCCAAAGAAGAGAAAGCAATACATCCTACTCCATTCTTATCTAAAACATCAAGTAAACCATCTTCCACCCAACGAACCAACATGGAGTATTTTGCCTGGTGGATGAGCAATGGTGTTCCTAATGAATTCAAAACTTCAATTGCCTTTTGTGCTTCGGCTGCAGAGTAATTGGAAATGCCGACATACAAAGCTTTCCCCTGCCTTACGATCAAGTCCAGAGCAGCCATGGTTTCTTCCAATGGTGTTTCAGGATCGGGCCGATGGTGATAGAAAATATCAACATACTCCAATCCCATTCTTTTTAAGCTCTGATCAAGGCTGGCAACTAAATATTTTTTAGAACCCCAATCGCCATAAGGGCCCGGCCACATATCATAACCTGCTTTGGATGAAACAATAATTTCATCCCGATAGGGTTTCAAATCCTGTTTAAAAATTTTTCCAAATGTTTCTTCCGCTCCCCCGGGAGGAGGACCATAATTATTGGCAAGATCGAAATGCGTAATTCCATTATCAAACGCAGAGTGAATGATGGTTCTGCATTTTTCATAATCATCCATAGCACCGAAGTTGTGCCACAGGCCAAGTGACACAGCAGGTAGTTTAAGTCCACTCTTTCCCGAACGCCGGTACTGCATAGTGTCATACCTTTTTGGATTGGCTGCGTAAGACATGTTCACAAAGAAACTACAATTACTGTTTTAGAGGTACATAATCAGAAGGTAACATTGTCGCAATTTTTTCGAACCATGCCCAAAAACCGGTACTTATTAAATCAACAGGATTGAAATAACTTCCATTAGCATGTACCTCTATTGGCTTTTCATTAATTAAAGTGATTTGCGAAGTCATTGCCCCACCTGCTTTGGGAAATTGCTGAAGGAATTCTTTAGGAACAAATTTCTTTTTATAGGTAATCAGCAAATAATTTTTGAAATCCACCCCGGCGGTAATAGAATCAATGGCATAAGCTATGCTATCGCCTGTCAAAGGAATTTTTGCAAGAACGTCTATATAATCGCTCTGTTGCATCACCCTGTTGTAATAATTGGCTGTGTCCTGATTAATGGCGGTAACTATTACTTTACCATCTTCTGATTTTACTGTTAG
>JAGIAB010000015.1:0-15608 GCA_017745135.1 Flavisolibacter sp. | reverse complement strand
CTTCGGGTGTTAGTAGAATAGGCAACTTTTACTCTTTGTTTTTCTGCATTCGGAATTTTTTTGAGTGGATTTATCTCAAACCCTTCTTCAGCAGTTTTGTTCCGATAGACAGCCCTCATAAAATGCATAATTGAACCTGCATAAACCTCACTACGCATATTTTCCCATCTTTTCTGCCTGGCAGAATTACCTTTCATAGGCTGAAAAAAAGGATATCCAGCGTAAAGAAGGTAACCTGTTTTAAAATCGTACTGAAAGGCTTCCATCTGGTAACGTATGGTATAGCCAAGAGCCCTGTTTTCTATAATCAGGGGCTCGTCAGCAAAAGCAGAAAGCTCATTCTTTGTTTTTGAATGGCGAAATTTAATGACTTTGGTATTTTTTATCCTGCAGTCTTTTGCAAGGCTAGAAGTGCCGATAAAACTTTCGACAAAGAACTTTCCCCATTTTGTCCAACCATCTTTTTCATAAGGTTCGATAATGACCGTTTGCATTACTTCTGCCTTAATCTTCAACTTCACGGTAACAAACTCAGGAGCATCTGTTGAACTTATTATTTGAGTATTCGTTTCGTATCCGATTGATGAAATGATCAGTTCATATTTTCCATTAGGAATAGTCATGGCAAAATTTCCCTGTTCATTAGTAACCGTGCCAACAGAAGTTGTATTTAAAAAAACGCTGGCATTTGGAATGGGAGTGTTTTTTTGGGCATCTAACACAATTCCCCTTAACAATTTCTGACCATTTGAAACCAATCCAAAAAGTAGAAAACAAATCCCGTAAAAGATTCTCATAAGCTCGTTTAAAACTAAAAAATTAGTTGAAGAGCAAATTACGTAAATGGCATAAAAAAAGTCCTGCAATGCAAGACTTTTTTAAAAGAATATGATAAACCGGGATCACGATTGCAAAGCCGGCCCTTATCTAAGATTACACATCAATCTTCGCATACTTTGCATGGCTTTCGATGAATTCCCTTCTCGGAGCAACTTCATCCCCCATCAGCATGCTAAAAACGCTATCTGCAACAGCAGCACTTTCAATGGTCACCTTTTTAAGAGTTCTGGTGTTAGGATTCATAGTTGTCTCCCACAACTGTTCTGCATTCATTTCACCCAAACCTTTGTAACGCTGAATGTTTACGCTGTCAGGATTTCCCGCACCCAATCTTTCCACTAACATCTTTCTTTGCTCTTCATTATAAGCATATACCTGCTCTTTTCCTTTCTTCACTAAATACAATGGCGGTTGAGCCAGGTAAACATAACCCTGTTCCACCATTTCCTTCATATATCTGAAAATGAACGTCAGGATCAGTGTTGCAATGTGGCTTCCATCCACATCGGCATCGGTCATAATGATGAGCTTATGATAACGGAGCTTTTGAAGATTCAGTGCTTTGGGATCATCGGGTGTTCCCACTGTTACACCTAAAGCTGTGTACATATTTCTGATCTCTTCATTCTCGTAGATCTTGTGCTCCATTGCTTTTTCAACGTTCAAAATTTTACCACGCAATGGAAGAATGGCCTGGAAGCTCCTGTCGCGGCCTTGCTTGGCGGTTCCGCCGGCTGAGTCACCCTCAACCAGAAACAATTCGCAGCGTTCAGGGTCTCTATCGGAGCAATCAGCCAATTTACCTGGCAAACCACCACCACTTAAAACCGATTTCCGTTGAACCATTTCGCGGGCCTTTCGCGCAGCCGCTCTTGCCTGTGCAGCAAGAATAACCTTATTAATGATGTTTTTAGCCTCTTTTGGATTTTCTTCGAGGTAGGCCTCAAGAACCTTTGAAACCGTTGTGTCTACAACACCCATTACCTCGTTATTACCGAGCTTAGTTTTTGTCTGGCCTTCAAATTGTGGTTCCGGAACCTTTACAGAAATGATCGCACTCAAACCTTCACGGAAGTCATCGCCTTCAATGCTCACTTTTGCTTTTTCAAACATTCCGTTCTTATCACCATAACTCTTGAATACTCTTGTTAAGGCTCGTCGGAAACCCGCCACGTGGGTACCACCTTCAATAGTATTGATGTTGTTAACGTAAGAGTAAATGTGTTCGTTGTAACTATCGTTATAAATAGTTGCCACCTCAACTGCTACATTGGTTTTTTCATCACGGCCTTCTACAAAAAGTACTTTTGGAAGTAAGGCATTTCTTCCGGCTTGCTTATCGAGCATCTCTACAAATTCCACAATACCACCTTCGCTATAGAAAGTCTTTGTGTAATTCAAACCGCTTTCCTCATCTTTTTCCCGCATGTCGTTCAACGTAATGGAAATACCACGGTTGAGATAAGCCAATTCGCGAAGACGGCCTTCCAAAATATCTTTTGTATAAGTAGTAGTAATGAAAATTGTTCCATCAGGCCAAAAGTGAACTTTGGTTCCTGTTTTTTCGGTAGTACCAATTTCACGAACAGAATACTGGGGCACGCCTAAACGGTATTCCTGTTCAAATATTTTTCCATCCCTTTGAACCGTAACATGTAACCTTGAGCTTAAGGCGTTCACACAACTAACACCCACACCGTGCAAACCACCGGAAACCTTGTAACTGTCCTTATCAAACTTACCCCCGGCATGCAATACCGTCATTACTACCTCCAATGCACTTCGTTTTTCTTTAGTATGCATGGCAGTAGGAATACCACGGCCATCATCCTCGACAGAAATCGAGTTATCATCGTGAATGGTAACAACAATATTCTTACACCAGCCTGCAAGGGCTTCGTCTATGGAGTTATCTACAACTTCGTAAACCAGGTGATGCAAACCTTTTACACCAACGTCGCCAATATACATGGCGGGACGTTTACGAACGGCTTCCAAACCTTCCAGAACCTGGATGGAATCGGCACCGTAAGAAGGCATTACTGTAGGGGTGGAAGGGCTAACTACTGAATCTAAAATATCGCTCATTTTTTCGGGGGAATTTTGGGACTTTTTAGTGGCAAAGTCCATTCGGGCAAATGTACCAAAAGATTGCCGTTTAAAGGCGTTTTAAAGGTTAAAAAATGGGATATAATGGAGAGACTTATTAAGGTTTAAAGAAGGAGTTTTAAGATGGTTCTTCAGGGGAAAATTGAAAGTAAAAGTGTAGCCGAAATAATCAAAAGAGGCGCACAGTTGAAGAAAAACCGGTACCCAGAAAATTTGATTTTACAATCAAAGCTTCATGCTATTCTACTGCATGTAAACTTGCATCCATCAAACCTCTTTCTTTATTGATAGCTTCACAACTAAATCAACCATACTGAGCATCAGGAGGTAAAACTAAGTCTCCTTAGATCACATCACGAGAACACTCAACCTGACAGACCGGTAACTACCACTCCGTATTCAGCAACTGTAACGAAATATTGGGAGTTATATAAAAAATAGCATTGGAAGAAGAGGGATTTACTGTGGCATACATCCTTTGCAACACATCAGCAATAAAAAATGTCAACCGTCCTGTTGGAAGAAGTATCTGGATCGTATCGTTGTTAACAATGGCTTTTACAGATGAGTCCTCTTTACCTTTAACAGAAACCAATGCTGTATAGGACTTTCCTTTATGATTGAAGCATATATTGAACACACGAGTCATAATCGCAATCGTTAGCCGGCAAAATAAAGGATGATGAGATAACTATCTGGAAAACTTTTCCGCAGTTTAAAAATGCAAAGCTAAACAGATAGAATGAATAATGATGTGGAAAAACCAAACCATAGTTGATAGTCGATGGTCGATAGTCCATGGCCTACGGTCTATCGACTATAAGCTATTGACCTTTTCTGCCATCAACTGCTTTACCAATTCTTCTAACTCCTGTACTCTTTTTTCTAATTGAGGAAGATTACGGAATACGGCCTGGCTTCTTAAGGCACTGGTATATTCAGCGGCAGGCGAGCCGGTGACTGCCGTATTTGGGTCCTTCATTGATTTGCTTACACCGCTTTGCGCATTGATCTTGGATCCATCGGCAATCTGTATGTGCCCCACCAAACCGGCTTGTCCGCCAATCATTACATTCTTCCCGATTTTGGTAGAACCGGATACACCAACCTGTGCAGCTATGACGGTACTCTCTCCCACTTCTACATTGTGTGCAATTTGAATAAGGTTGTCCAACTTGGCACCGGCACGTATACAAGTTGATCCTATCGTTGCACGGTCAATAGTGGTATTAGCGCCAATTTCCACGTTATCTTCAATGACTACATTACCAATCTGGGGAACTTTTTTAAAGGAGCCATCTGCCTGGGGCGCAAAACCAAATCCATCAGAGCCAATGACTGTACCGGCATGAACAATGATCCCATTATTTAAAACACAATCGTGGTAAATTTTCACTCCGGGATGGATAATACAGTTCTCGCCAATCACCACATTATTGCCAATAAATGAGTTGGGAAAAATTTTAGTGTTCCTTCCAATCTTCACATTCTCGCCAATATAACTGAACGCTCCAACAAAAACATCAACCGCCAGTTTTGCCGAAGAAGCAATGAAGCTTGGTTGTTGAATGCCTTTCAATTGCTGAGTTACCATTTCCTGATACTTGCTTAAAAGTTGGGCAAAGGCTGAATAGGCATCGGCAACACGAATCAACGTAGTCTTTACCGGCTGCTTTAATTCATATCCGTCATTAATAATAACTATGGAAGCATTGGTAGTGTAGAGGTAGTCTTCATATTTCGGATTCGCCAAAAAGCTCAATTGACCTTCTGCGGCTTCTTCGATCTTTCCAAATGAGGTTACGGCTGCGTCGGCATTTCCTTCAATTTTCCCATTTACCAGTATCGAAATCTGAGTGGCTGTAAACTGCATATATATGTTTGGTTCTTCAAATCGGTATCACAAATAAATACGAATAAAACGAATGTACATCGTATTTTATTCTCATCTAAGGTAGCAAATGTAGTATTTTTTAACAGGGGCAGATACTTGTTGATGGATCAACGCATTGTCTACTTTGGAGATGTCAGACACGGTTCCCTCCTTGAAAAGTATCTTAATATGTTCATCGTAAGGATTATAAGTTGTATTAACTGCTTCTCCTGTAAATACCAGGTGCCCGGCTTCCTGCTCTGAAATCTTTAACTTTTTTGCCGCATCATTTCTTAAAGCTTCAACCAATAAAGGGTCAAAAGGTTCGCCCTGGAGTTTCACCTTAAGCAATTTCCGGTCAACCAATCCTTTGCAAAGCCGGCCTAAAACCGGGTCAAAATGACCGCACCAGTTTTTGATAGTACACATCACATCGGTATCATCCAACTGTGCAAATTTTTCAATGTGTTTTATAAAATTTTCATCCGGACGGTGTTCCTTCAAAAAGAAGTTGAGGTTATTGGAAGCTGCCTGCAACTCAATGCCGTTGGCAATAAGTTCCTGCGCCCTTTCTATAATATTGACCAGCATTTTTTCCGCGGCCATCACCGTTTTATGAAGATAAACCTGCCAGTACATCAATCTCCTTGAAACCAAAAATTTTTCAACCGTGTAAATGGCTTTTTCTTCAATCATTAAGTCACCATCATGAACTGTCAGCATTTTTAAAATGCGGTCGTACCCAATGGCTCCTTCAATTACGCCGGTAAAAAAGGAATCTCTTGTCAGGTAGTCCATGCGGTCAACGTCCAGTTGACCGGATATTAACTGGTGAAGAAATCGCTTTGGGTAAGCACCTGTAAAAATTTCTATTGCCGTTTGCAACCGCCCATTGAATTGCTCATTTAATAACTGGAGAATGAGGATAGAAATATCTTCATGATGAACGCCTTTGATCAGTCTTCTTTCTAAAGCATGGGAGTAAGGCCCATGGCCAACATCGTGTAAAAGAATCGCAATCTTTGCCCCCTGCTCTTCTTCTTTTGTTATTTCCACTCCCTTATTGCGGAGTTCATTCAAAGCAAGTCCCATCAAGTGATAAGCTCCAAGCGAATGATGCAAACGGGTATGCACCGCACCGGGATACACCAGGGAAGCAAAGGCCATCTGGTGAATTCTGCGCAGTCGTTGATAGTAAGGATGAGAAATGATTTCAAAAATGAGCGGGTCATCAATTGTTATAAATCCATGAACAGGGTCATTAATGATCTTGCGTACATAAGCCATGAACTATTTCTTAAAATTCAAAAATACGCTATGAAAGCTTGCCGGTTTACCGTTTCTTGTTGCCTTTAAACTAACTTGCTTTAATTAATACAGAAAACAGAAACTATGAGCCTGGCAAAAATACTTTGGGTTGATGATGAAATCGAAAGCCTGCAATCACAGAAATTATTTTTAGAGAATAAAGGTTATGAAGTGCATACACTCACCAACGGCTTTGATGCTATTGACTATATCAAAGAAAATTTTGTGGATGTGGTTTTGATTGATGAAACCATGCCCGGAATAACAGGATTGGAAACATTAGCCAAAATCAAAGAATACAATTCCCAAATTCCTGTGGTACTCATCACAAAAAACGAAACCGAGAATTTGATGAATGAAGCCATCGGCAGCCAAATATCTGATTATCTTATTAAGCCTGTTAATCCCAACCAGGTTTGGCTTTCCTTAAAAAAGATCATTGATAACCGAAGATTAGTTGCTGAAAAAACAACAACTTCTTACCAACAACAGTTCCGTAATTTATTCATGGCGTTGAACAGCAATCCCGATTACAACGAATGGATGGGAATTTACAAAGAACTGGTGCGTTGGGAGTTGAGCCTTCAAAGAAGCGATAGCCCCGAAATGCAGGAAGTATTTCATACCCAAAAGAACGAGGCAAACACAGAATTCTTCAAATTCATATCAAGAAACTATGCTTCCTGGCTCAAAGAAAAAACAACAGGCAAACCCATCATGTCGCATACTTTAATGAGAGAAAAAGTATTGCCCCAGGTAGAAAAAGGAACACCCACTTTTTTTGTGCTCATTGACAATCTTCGCTTTGACCAATGGAGAACTATTCAACCCATTTTTGCAGAAAGTTTTCGAATTGTTGAAGAAGACAGTTTTTACAGCATTCTTCCCACTGCAACACATTATGCCCGCAATGCCATCTTCTCCGGCATGCTGCCTATTGATATTGAAAAAAAATTTTCGCAGCAATGGAAGAATGATGATGAAGAAGGTGGAAAAAATTTATTTGAAGAAGAATTTTTTAAAGCCCAATTGAAAACCTTGGGCAAAGCTGATTTAAGAACTTCTTACACCAAAGTTTTAAACAACCAGGCTGGATTGGATTTAGTAAACAACATCCATAATCTTCTCAACAACGATTTAAATGTGATCGTTTACAATTTTGTGGATATGCTGAGCCATGCCAGGACAGAAATGGAAGTATTAAAAGAACTGGCAGGCGACGAAGTAAGTTACAGAAGTATTACCGCTTCCTGGTTTGAACACTCGCCCTTACACCAGGCCTTGAAAAAAATTGCTGATAAAAACATAAAGATTGTTCTTGCTACCGATCATGGAAGTGTTCGTGTAAAAACACCGGTAAAAGTTATTGGCGATAAACAAACCACTACCAATCTTAGATACAAACACGGCCGCAATTTGAATTACGACCCCAAAGAAGTTTTTGCTTTTCGTGATCCCAAAGAAGCAGGGTTACCAACGCCAACTGTAAACTCATCCTACATTTTTGCAGGAGAAGATGTGTTCTTATGTTACCCCAATAACTACAACCATTATGTCAACTACTACCGCAATACCTTTCAGCATGGGGGTGTTAGCTTGGAAGAAATGATTGTTCCCGTAGTGCAAATGGTGAGTAAGTAATTTCCCCTGTCCCCCTGAAGGGGTCCCGATAGCTATCGGGATAGGTCAAACAAACTTTTTTCAAATACAGGACGTTTTATAACATAAATGCAAATGCTTGCAAAGCATATTTTTTTAGCTTCGCAAATTGAAATCGCGAATTATTTAATAACTCTTTAAATCTAAGTTCCCCCTTTAGGGGGGACAGGGTGCATGAAATACACACAAACAACACTCAATAAAGTCGAGGCACTGATTGAAGAAGCGGGTTACATCGTTCGCTATGAACGTGGCAGTTTTCAGAGCGGTTTTTGCATTTTAGAAGATAAAAAAGTGGTTGTTCTGAATAAGTTTCTTCAACTGGAAGGCCGCATTAATACCCTGGTGGATTTGACGCCGCAGTTAAAAATTAATGCCGAAACATTGACACCGGAAAGTAAAAAATGGTTCGCCGATATTATGGGACGCCACCAGGCCGCCAATAATGAAGCTGCCAATAACGAAGAAGAACAATCTAATTCTCCCGAATAGCTATCGGGATTTCAATTCTCCATTCTACATTTGTTAAGTGAGTTCTCCTCCTCTCAAAATAACTTTTCTTGGCACAGGCACCAGCAGCGGTGTTCCGATGATTGCATGCGAATGCCCCGTATGTACTTCAACCGACAAAAAGGACAAGCGTTTGCGAAGCAGCATTCTGGTAGAAACAAAAAACACCCGGCTTGTTGTAGATACCACACCTGATTTCCGCTATCAAATGCTTCGCGAAAATGTAAAGTATCTTGACGCGGTTTTATTCACTCATCCTCATAAAGATCACATTGCAGGTTTGGATGATGTACGTGCTTTTAATTTTATCCAGGGACAGGCCATGCAGATCTATGCCAATCAAATGACCATTGATGCACTGATCCGTGAATTTGCTTATGCCTTCGCTGATAAAAAATATCCCGGAGTTCCCAACCTTGAATTAAATACCATTACCCTCGAACCTTTTTCCATAGGTGATATCCACATAACTCCCATAGAAGTATGGCATATGAAAATGCCCGTATTGGGTTTTCGTTTCGGAGATTTTACATACATCACCGATGCCAACCGCATTGAAGCCGATGAAAAAGAAAAGATCAAAGGCAGCAAAATTTTAGTGGTAAATGCACTGAGAAAAGAAAAACACATTTCTCATTATAATTTGGATGAAGCCATTGAACTGGTAAAGGAATTAGAAATTCCAACCGCATATTTTACTCATATCTCCCACCAATTAGGCAGGCACGAAGAAATTGAAAAACGCCTGCCGGAAGGCATTCATTTGGGATACGATAGATTGGTGATTGAAGTTTAGGGAAATTAGGAAAGAAATGTTATGTAGTGAGCAATATTACTACTATCAATGCCTGTTGTGTCACTCACTGCAACGTTCGGTACGCTATTCAGCATTATGGAAGTGTCATTGCTGAATGTAAGTTTCTTTTGTTGCGAGTTCAACCATCCCTCCTACGGAGAGGCAAAGTTGAAGGCTCTTACTTTAAAACGACTTGGGTTTTAGTCGAGAGAATTCTTTACCACATAGCCACATAGGCACATAGAGAATACACATAGTCTATGTGTTCTCTCCTATCGTGTCCTATGTGGCTATGTGGTGCAAATAAATCTTAAAAAAGAAAGTCATTAAATTCCATAAAAATACCTGCAAAATGATGATAAGAATTAGCGAACGATGAATGGAGCGTCGCAAGCAAAGTCTCATAGCAGCAAGGAACGTTAGGTTCATCATAATGCTCACCTACAAACCACAAACTACTAACCATAAACTCCAAACTCTCTTATCTTCGTAAACGTTAAACGATTGCCCAATGAACTTCGAAACCTCTGAGATAACACTTCATGCCGCACAAACTGCCCGTGATTTTGCGCAACAAAAAATCAAACCTCATGTAATGGAGTGGGATGAAAAGCAGGAATTCCCGGTTCATATTTTTAAAGAATTAGGACAGCTTGGAATGATGGGTGTTTTGGTACCGGAACAATATGGCGGTGCAGGGCTCAGCTATTTTGAATACAAAACCATCATTGAAGAAATTGCCAAAGTGGATGGATCGATTGGTTTGAGTGTGGCTGCGCACAATTCACTTTGCACCGGGCATATTTTGTTGTTTGCAAACGAAGAACAAAAACAAAAATATCTACCCAAGCTTGCCACTGCAGAATGGATTGGAGCCTGGGGACTAACAGAACCCAATACAGGAAGCGATGCTGCGAATATGAAATGCACTGCGGTTCGCGACGGAGACAACTGGGTCATTAACGGAACAAAAAACTGGATCACTCACGGCATAACCGGCGATGTAGCTGTTGTGATTTGCCGCACCGGCGACCCCCGTGCAAAGAATAATGCCACTGCTTTTGTTGTGGAAAGAGGAACGCCGGGATTCAGCGGAGGCAAAAAAGAAAACAAACTGGGCATGCGTGCCAGCGAAACCGCTGAAATGATCTTTGAAAACTGCGTCATCCCCGATGCTAATCGTTTAGGCGAAGTTGGAGAAGGATTTAAACAGGCACTGGCTGTTTTAGATGGTGGAAGAATTTCAATTGCATCTTTAGCATTGGGCATTGCAAAAGGCGCCTACGAAGCGGCTTTGCAATATTCGCAGGAGCGGTATCAATTTGACAAACCCATTTCTTCCTTTCAGGCCATTTCATTTAAGCTTGCCGACATGTTCACTGAAATACAGGCTGCTGAATTGCTAACCTTGGAGGCCTGTGATTTGAAAGAAAAGAAAAAACCGGTAAGTAAAGTTTCCGCCATGGCAAAATATTATGCCAGCGAAGTTTCGGTAAAAGTTGCCACAGATGCTGTACAGATATTCGGAGGCTACGGATATACCAAAGACTTCCCGGTTGAAAAGCATTATCGCGACTCGAAACTTTGCACAATTGGAGAAGGAACGAGTGAGATTCAAAAGATTGTGATAGCGAGAGAGGTGTTGAAATAATCTGAACTGGGATTTTCAGGATTTATGAGATTAGATGGATTAAGAGGATCGTTTTAATCAATCATTCTATCCCAATAATCTACTTAATCCCATTAATCCCAGTTCAGATTATTTCACCTCCTGCATCTGTACCAGCCGATAATAATATCCTTGCTTCTTCATCAACTCATCATGATTTCCTCTTTCTACAATCTCTCCTTTTTGCAAAACAATAATTTCATCGGCATGACGAATGGTTGAAAGCCGGTGGGCAATGACAATAGAAGTGCGGTGCTGCATCATATTGTTGATGGCATCCTGTACCAAACGTTCGCTTTCTGTATCAAGAGAAGAAGTAGCTTCATCCAGGATCAGTATCGGCGGATTTTTTACAACGGCTCTCGCAATGGTCAATCGCTGGCGTTCGCCACCGCTAAGTTTACTGCCCCTGTCGCCGATATTGGTATCAAAACCTTTTTCTTTTTTGACAATAAAATTATGAGCATTGGCCACTTTAGCTGATTCTTCAATTTCTTCCGGGCAGGCAGTTTGTTTACCAATGCGGATATTGTTGGCAATAGTATCGTTGAATAAAATCGGTTCCTGCGTAACAATGCTGATTTGCTCCCTTACCGATTTCAATGAATACTCTTTAATATTCACGCCATCGATTAAAAGTTCACCGCCACTTACATCATGAAAGCGGGGAATTAAGTCGGCCAGGGTTGATTTACCTGCACCCGAAGAACCCACCAGTGCCACTGTTTTGCCTTTTTCAATTTTAAGATTGATGTTCTTCAACACATCCACACCATCATAGGCAAATGAAACATTTCTTAGCTCGATGCTGCTATCAAAAACCTGGAGCCTTTTTCCATTCTCGTTATCGTCAACCGTATTTTCAGTTTTCAGGATCTCCTCGATACGGTCAATAGCAGCAGCACCTTTGCGCATGTTACTGAAAGAAGTGCTGAGCGTTTTAGTAGGATTGATAAGATTATAAAACACACCAAGATAAGTCAGAAGCAATGATCCTGTCAGTGCATACTGGTTACTCAAAACCAACACTCCGCCAAAGTAAAGGATCAGGGTAAAAATCACCACTCCCAAAAACTCCGACATTGGAGAAGCCAGGTCTCTCCTGTAACCAATTTTATTTTTGACGGTTAAAAGGGATTCATTGTTATTAAGAAATCGCTCTTTCAGCAGAGGCTCTGAATTAAAAGCCTTGATCACACGCAATCCAGAAAGTGTTTCATCCAAAATAGAAACCGATTCTGCATAATGAATGGCCACATCCTGCGACTGCCTCTTAAGCGATTTGGTAATCCTTCCAATTACCACACCAACAACCGGAATACAAATCAATACAAACAAAGTAAGAGGTACGCTGATGATCAAAAGTGTGATTAATGTAATGATGATGTTCAAAGGATCTCTTACCCAACCCTCCAGTGTTCCAATAACCGAAGCTTCCACCTCTGCCACATCATTCGTCATCCGGCTGATGACATCCCCTTTTTTCTTTTCGGTAAAATAACCGATAGGGAGATGAAGGATTTTATCATACAACTCATCGCGGAGCCGGTTAACAATTTTATTTTTCAGTGGATTCAGGATACGGTAAGCGAGATAAAGAAACACGTTCTTTAAAAAGATGGAAGCAATGATAAAAACACAGATCCAAGCCAGTGTTCCTTCCTTACCCCCCGGACCGTTGATGCTTTGGGCTAAAAGATTGCGCACATAACGAACGATTGCGCTGTCTGCATTTCCTATTAAACCACTTGTCCCTGCTTTATCGCCATTGAACAGCATTTCCAAAAAAGGAAACAGCATTCCCAACGAAATCAAAGAGAAAATAATGGAAAGAACAATAAACAAAATATAAAGAAAGGCATCACTCTTGTACTGGCTGATGTATCTGAAAACTCTTGCGTATTTCTTCATTCTGACTTGTGCACTAAATGTGGAAGCAGCAAAGTAACTAATTTTACAGCGTCCGCCGTAGTTTTAACGATGACGACATTTTAATAATTTGTTTACGAAGCGCCAGCTCCACCTGGCAAAAAGAAAATAAAGGATAACAGATGAAAGAAGGTAAAAGACAAAAACAGATCGGGGGATTGATCCAGGAAGAGATCAATTTTATTTTTCAGCGACTAGGATTAAACATGATCAATGGAGGAATGGTGTCTATTTCTGCTGTAAAAGTTACCCCTGACCTGCTGGAGGCAAGAATTTATTTAAGCGTATTTAACGCTGCCGATAATAAATCCGCTCTGAAAAAAATTGAAGAAAGAGCATGGGAAATAAAAAAAGAGCTGGCAGCAAGAGTAAAACACCAGTTAAGAAGGATCCCTGAACTCAAATTTTTCCTTGACGATACGCTTGACCATGTTTTCAAAATGGAAGAACTGTTCAAGCAAATAAAGAAAGACGAGAATAAAGAAGACAGCGGAGAGGAAACCAAATGATTTTAAATCCTAAACTGTAAACTTTGAACTTCCTCTTTGCCTGGCGCTATTTCAAAGCGAAAAAGACTACAAATGCCATCAATATTATTTCGTGGATCAGTATTGTGGCTATTGTAATCGGCACAGCCGCACTCATACTAGTATTGAGTGTGTTCAATGGTTTTGAGGGTCTGGTAAAATCACTTTATACCTCTTTCTATCCCGACGTAAAAGTTTCTCCTGCTTCCGGCAAACAAATTGTTTTAACGCCTGAACAGCTACAAAAAATAAAATCGGTAAAGGGAGTAAAAGCTGTTTCGCTTTTTGTAGAAGAAAAAGCGCTGTTACAAAACAAAGCCGGTGATACAGACTCGGCGGATTTTCAATCCATCATTTACCTGAAGGGAGTGGACAGTAACTATACCTCGGTGACTACCGTTGCAGAAAATCTGATTGGGAATGTCCCCTTTAATACAGGCACGGAGGACCAACCGCTTTTAGTATTAGGTGCCGGTGTGGAGAATGCAGTTCATGTTCGTTCCGAAAGCAATATCCGTCCGCTGGCAGTTTACATGCCGCGTAAAGGAACCGTCAGTTTGGATGATCCTCTTCAATCCCTCAGTACAGAAGCAGTGAATACCTCGGGCACATTTGTTATTCAACAGGATTTCGATAACAAATATGCTATTACCAATTTGGCGTTTATTAAGCGTATGCTGGTGATGGATGAAAACTCTTTTAGCGGTGCCGAAATAGCGGTAACCAACGGAACCAAAGCCGATGATGTTCGTGACCAGATAAAGGTCCTGCTCGGAAAAAATTATGTGGTTCAAAACCGGTTTGAGCAAAATGCAAGTTTGTTCTCTGTGATGCGCATTGAAAAATGGATCATTTATGCAATTCTTTCCCTGATATTGATTGTGGCAGCGTTCAATATGGTAGGAGCATTAACCATGTTGGTACTGGAAAAGAAACAGGATATTTCCGTATTGCATGCACTTGGCGCCAGCAGAGGTTTTATTCAAAAAATATTTTTAAGCGAAGGCTTGCTGCTGGCTATCATTGGCGGAGGAGCAGGAATGCTGCTGGCATTTATCATTGGCATACTCCAAATTAAATTGCACCTCGTTCCACTGGAAGGGAGCACATTTCTCATCGATTATTTTCCTGTAAAAATGGTTCTTTCGGATTTTCTGCTGGTAGCACTGACTGTGCTTATCATTGCACTGATTGCTTCCTGGCTGCCTGCACGGAAGGCAGCACTGCAACAGTTTGTGCTGAGAGAAGAATAGCCAGGCAACTCTTTTTCGGACAGCATTCTTCCAAAAGAAGTTGATACTTTTGTTTCAGCATTGATCTCACATCTGTTTTACTCCGCTATAGAATGGAAGTTAATAGTACTGTTTAGCACCCCTTGAAACGTACTTACCATTAAAACATTTTTTATGTCGCAGGAAATTCCTTTTGATAATGCCATATTCAATAGCAAACTTTCTTTTGTGCCGCTGCTCACTTCCCTGAAGAAAACAATTGACAGCGAACTTCCCGGCGCCCAAAAATTATACGGGGGATTGATTGATAGCGTTGAATCCATTCCTGAATTGTTAGAACCTATTGAGGATTTATCGATGCTGGAGAAACACAGTGAACTTGTCGAAACACTATTGTCCACTGTATTTTCACCTGCCAATTTCGAAGTAGATAGTCTATATGCGGTAGCAGTGCCGTTTATGTTCAACACAATTTATGCATCACGTCCTTTTCAGAACTCTTTTTTAAAGCCAGGCACAAAAGAAATCAATGTTCCCGAAGGCAGCATTGCCTATAGACTGTATTCAGAAAAAATTTTTAATGCCTATTATCTTATCCTGAATAAGTACAGCGATTACAACACTATCCCCGGTACACGGTCAGTTTATCCCATTGATGACCCGGTTACAGGCTTAAGAAAATATTTTGAAGTACAGGTAGATGCACGATTCGTTGAAGTAAGGACCATTGATAATAGCTGGCCGCAAATTCCGCCAAATGCCATTTCCAAACGCACTAACCGGATGATGGAACTCCCAGAGCTTTGGAAATTTCTTCCGTTGGATAAGTTCATTTTTGAAGGACTTGTCATCATTCGCATTTGTGATGTAACCAGCCATGAAGTGATCTCGGAAATAAAAAACACACTTTTAAACACCAATATTTTTTATGATGCGGCTGTTTACGAAACCCTGCAATCGCATATTCAAACATTGCTGGGATTAAAAAAAGTGAGGATTGGCATCACCCCGTTTTTTAAAGTAAGCGGTCATTTTGTATATTCCGAATTACACAACAGCAACAGCCTTCTTTTCAGGCATTTTACAGAATTGCAGGAATTGGATGACGTGAATGAATGTTGCAAAGAACTTTTTTAGAAAGCAGATACTCCCATTG
>JAGIAB010000159.1 GCA_017745135.1 Flavisolibacter sp. | reverse complement strand
TTTTCTGTTTGGAAACAGGAATCTTTGTTCCATTGTTCATTAGCAGACTACCCCCATCTTCTTTTAAAAAACTTTTTACAAACACAGGATTGATCAAGTGCGTTTGATGGCAACGAATAAACCCATGCAGACTTAACAGTTCATCATATTCCTTTAATGGTTTTGACACTAAAACTTTATCATTATTTGCCAGGAAGAACCATGTATAGGTGTTTTGAGCTTCGCAACGCACAATATCGCTTATTACAACATATCTCAGTTCATGCTGTTGCGGCAATGCAATCTTCACGGGCTTATCGCTCTGGCGCAAATAATCCATCAAAAAATCGAGTTGCTTATTATTTTGCCGGCTGGCAATTTTTTCATTTGCTTTGGCAACAGCAGCAACCAGTTCAGTTGCATCAATCGGTTTAAGGATATAATCCAATGCTGCAAACTTCACGGCCTGTATACCATACTTGTCAAAAGCAGTAACAAAAATCACTTCAAAATTTCTTACCCGTATCGCTTTCAAAAGATCGAACCCTGTTGCCTCTCCCATTTGGATATCCAGGAAAATAACATCTGGCTTCTGTTCCTCAATTAATTTGATAGCACCAGGAAGGTTGTCCGACGCACCTACAATTGTTACATCGTGACAATGGTTGCTAATAATTGTTTGCAAGTTTTCAATATTGTGTTTTTCATCATCAACTATAACTGCTTTTATCATATCCAGTTGTTTAACGTAATCAGGATTTTTGTTCCGCTGCCAGGCGATTCTATGTGTAAACGAACAGGAGTTTCTTTATAAATCTTATTCAACAAATCTATCCTGTCTTTTGATAATTGTAAACCCAGACCTTTGTAATGCTTTGATGAATCAAAACCAATTCCATTATCTGTCACAGAAAGTATCAGATCATCTTTTGATTTACTAAACCCAACTTTGATGCATCCATTTTCTTTCATTGAAGGAATTCCATGCTTTACTGCATTTTCTATAAATGGCTGCAGCAACATGGCAGGTATTTCAATATTGTATCGATCCAGTTCATTATCTACAGATATTGCATATTGAAAATGGAAGCGAAGTTGTTCCATTTGTAAATAATCACCCAGCAGTTTTACCTCATCATCAATTGTAATGAGTTCTTTAGCTGAATTATCCAATACACTCCTGGTTATTCTTGAAAAAGCAGCCAGGTAATTGTTAGCTTTCTCCGTCTCCTGTTTGTTCATCAAATTTTGAATGCCTGCCAATGCGTTAAAAATAAAATGCGGATTCAGTTGCGACCGGATGCCCATCAGTTTCAACTTAGACACTTCGTTTTGGTGCTGCAGTTTTCTTTTTTGTCTCCTGCTTCTTATTCTAAAAAAGAAATAAACAATGGTGCTTATTACCAGCAACGGCACACCAAACAGCACCAGCAAGAATATAATTTCCCTGTTTGTATAATGAATTTTAAAACTGCTTTTTGATAACACAACACCTGCAGTGTATTCCATTCTTCCATTTTTTATAGTAGTCGTATCGCCGGCAACTGTAATGCTGTAAGTGCCGGGAGAGCTTAAAAAACCAGGCGAGGTTTTTATTTTATAGCGAAAGCCTTCAGCATACATCTTTTTGGTTAGAGAATCGTTGGTAAGAACTGTGTCAATTAACGACCCATAATTGATACTAAAACCGAGAATTGTACTTTTTTCCGGGCTTAAGAGTGGTGTCTTAATTTCTATCCTTGCGAAATCCGGAGGCACATCCCATTTCACGAATGCTTCAATGGTAGTCACCGGCGAGCTGTATAATTTATCGGCAAATAGGTTTTTGTACGTGCTATCGCTCATGTGCGCAAACCATACTATTTCTGGCTTTGAAATAGAGTTCTGGGTTCCAATCATGATCCTGGTGAGCAACTTTGGATTCTTTAGATTATACAGTTCAACCAAAACGGTTTTCTGGCTGCATTCAATACCCTGTATACTCAATACATAATGTTTACCCACATGCTGGATATTATAAAACCGTTGATCAGCAACTCTCACAGGATCTAAACCATTTTTTATGGTGTACCTGGTGTTTTGAATATCGAAGGAATCCGGAATTTCAAATTGTACCGCCATTGACGCTACTCCCGGAACGAAATGATACATGATTCCACTGCCACCTGTCGAGTCCACATACCTGTTTGTCCCGTACTTTTTTACCCCATTGCTATTTTCTTCGCAAAAAACTTTGGCTTGTGCTACAAACTGACTGTTCAAAAACCTTGATGCAACCAACAATAGAGAATCATTAGAGGTAGCAGGAGATTGCGCTTCTGAAAAGGGTACAATAAAAACAAGTATTACTAAAACAAACGCGATTCTTTTCATAAACTAATTTTGCACCAAGCTAAAGGGCCGTTTTCATTCTGAAAATGTACAATTAGTATCTTGATTTTACCGGGTTGTATTTGGCCATATTTGACAAGAATTTTAATGAGCACCTGTTGGGCCCACTCCTGCTAACAACAATAATACAAACCATCGAGTGCCACGCAAGAAATTTTTAATGGGTAGATATCGATATGGACGCCTTAGGAAAGGCATAGGAAGGTTCTCATAAACTTGCGTGCAACTACTAAGGGCCTGAAGACAGGTTTTGAAAATCCTCAGCCGGCATTAAGCACAAATGTGGAATCAGTTCTATCGTCCTGCTTTTACTAAATCTAAATTGGCAGTAGTGCTTTTATTATCTCGTTCTGTTGCAGTTAAATTAGTCGCCTGACCTTTTCTTTGTACTCAATATATTTTTGTCCGTGTTGGGTAGTTAAAAATTCTTCTTCAAGTCTTATTTGAATTTGTATCAACACATAACCTAAGATCAAAAAAAATGCTGTCATTGCGTTTGGTGTTGTTAGGAAAAGTCCAGCTAAACTGATGATCATTCCAAAGAAAATCGGGTTTCTCGAGAATTGAAAAAGACCTGTGGTGATTAGTTCTGTTTGTGTTTCTGTATCGATGCCAATACGCCAGGAATTTTTCATATGCGCTTGTGCAATAATTGTCCAAATGAGAGCAAATGCTAAAAGTGCAAGTCCAACATATTTTATGGTTAATGTATCAAGTTGCTGTATCGGTAAAAACTTGTCGTGGAGTGTGGGTATGAAAGCAAAGAGCAGAACATATACAAACATCAAAATCAGGATCAGCTTAAAGTAAAAACCAATTAGCCCGTAAGCACTATCGTCTTTTGGTAAAACAAGTGGGTTCTTTCCAATCCTGCGAGCAACAATTACACTTTTCGCAACAAATGCAATTCCGAAATAAATTATGAAATAGGCGGGTAAGAATATTTTTAAAAACTCGTTCATTTTTTTGGCTGTTAAATATTGGACCTAACGTGGAAGGTGTGGCTGTCAGTAAGTGCGTTTGGAATACAGCAGTTTCACTTTCATTCCGTTGCCGGCAAAGATAACCGGTTGGATAAATACACTTCAGCATCTATTACAGCAATACCATGTTAGTGCCATGCAATGTAAGCAACTGCTATTGGTCAAGTAAGTCAATCGTCTCATTATTTAAATAAGCGAAAACAAGTTTCCAGCCTTTCTTGGTCTTATTAAACACCAAGCCACCAATTCTTGCATAGTCGTTTACAATATCCGTTTCGTCTGGTGTCACAGTTGTTTTAATGCTTTCTAATTCTGTAGTCCCTTCTAAATCCATACCGTTCCATTGATTTAAAAAGGCTCGGAAAACAGTAAGAAATTGCCGCTTGTTATATTCTACGGTCGGGTCGCTATCAAAAGGGCCCCTTGTCTGAAAAGGAAATTCTGTCATTGCAACAATTTGACTTGTGTCCGAACTAAGAACAGAGTTTCTAAAGATTTTCCAGAATTCTGAAAAGTTTTCCGTGTTCAACGTGTCACTTGTCTTGACAGTAACAATAGAATTGGAATGCGCTCCTCTATCGATGCTATCCCGTTCAACTTTTTTGGTGTTTGGATTACCTTGACATGAAGCAACAATTAGTGTCAAAATAATGAAATGAAAATACGTTCTCATGATTTTTAGTGGCTGTTACGTTAAAGCATTAGGATGTGGCGACTTTATGTTCTTATGCCCATAACCGATGCTTAATAAAGAACTAATGTATAAATTTTTTCCTTTGCCGAAGTCTCCGCTTCGGACACTGGCATACAGGAAAACCAAATGCAAGACTCTTCTTAGATGAGTGCATGTAAAAACTAACCAGCGGGGATTACGATACTAACGGTGGTACCTTTATTCTTTTCACTTGCAGCACCGATCCAGCCATTGTGATTTTTTACGACTTTCCGGGCAACGAAAAGCCCCATCCCGGAGCCCGGGTACCCGCTGTTCAGTCGCTGAAATACCTTAAAGATCCGGTCCGTATATTGCTGATCAAATCCTATCCCGTTGTCCTTTATAACAATTTGGTAAAACGGATTGTTCCATTCGCCTGAAGGCAACGGTATCGAAGCGCTTTTGCCCGTAATTTTTGTGGCTGTAATACTGATCTCCACCGGCAAGTCTTTAACAGAGAACTTCAATGAATTTTCAATCAAGCTTTGGAACAACAGGTGAAACTGCCTGGGATTTCCATTTATCACCGGTAGGCGATCCATATGAAGGCTGGCTTTTTTTTCATTGAAATGCAGCTCCAGGTCTTTCACAACTTCTTTTACTACCACATTCAGATCCACTACCTGATTAGAATCCTGCTCCTGGTTTAACCCTGAATAAACAAGCATATCATCAACCAATTTTTTCAACCGGTGAATGCTCGCTTCCATACGCTCAAAATACTTTCCTCCTTCTTCGTCCAAAACGGACTTGTATTTGGTTTTTAACCGATCTGCAAAAAGAAGGGCTTTACGCAAGGGTTCTTTTAAATCATGAGACGAGGCAAAGACAAAATACTCGAGGTTCCGGTTCAACGTCTCAAGCTCTTTTGCCTTTTGCTCCAACTGTAATTGAAGACGTTTATAATCGGAAAAGTCATGGAAGGTTATAACCAACCCATTCTCTCCGAGTTTTACAGCCGAAACCTGAAACCACTGGTCATTGTAATCAAACTCATTATACCCGGGAGTTCCGGTATCAATTACCTGTCGGTACAGTTCAAATAACCCAATTTCTTTCGCCGATGGGAAAAAAGACAAATACCTTCTTCCCACCACCGGTTCCTCAATTTTATGGATATGCATAAAGGCCGAGTTGATCCGTTTTATGAGCAGATCCACAATTATTCCGCTCTTATCCCGGATGGCTTCGCAAACAAATATTCCGTCCAGCGATGCGTCCAGAACGCTATTTATAAATTCTGTTTCCTGATTTAATTTTTGAAGGGTTTCCGCAAAATCAGAAGCCTCCAATTCTTTTTCCTTCTGTACCATCTGAATCCTCACCTGTTGTTTGATCGTTAAACTTTTTAACCTCTCTTTGAAGGTCAACATTGAAAAGACTGTTGATCCAATTTTAAACCTCTGCCGATGGCCATTTCGCGACTGGTGCAATTGGACCAGCACAGCCGCACCCATTAGCGTAGATCTCATCCCTAATCACCCAAAACGCCTTTTCCCCTTCATGTTCATCAAACCCTATCCTGTGGTTTCATCTGAAAGGCTCCTTCGTATCGGCACAAACAACATTCCAAGATATTTGGCTGCAAAGTGTTTTCCATTTACACCTACAATCCCTTTGCCGAAGAGCTTTCGCTTCTGAAGCTGGCTATACAGGGAAGCCAAATGCGGTACTCTTCGTGCCAAGCCAGGAAGATGTTATTCAATTTGAAGTATGGAAATGAAGAATAAGGCTTGCAGTGATTTTGTTAGGATGAGTGCCGCGTAAGAGTTTTTTGATGCAAGATGCTGCAGCGGAGAGTCCTCGACGAAGGAACAGTGAATTGTTCTAAATGTCCCTTGTTGCCTTTACATTTTACTCATTCCAATACCTGCGCTTTAAAAATTCATTTTCCTTATCCTTTACTTTATAGTACCAGCGAGCTAACAAAAATGTTACAATAAAGAAAGTAGTAAAAAGTAAAACCCAATTGACAATAAAGACATCAGTTCGTCGGAGATTTTCATTCCGTATGAAAAAATGATACTTTGCTGCACCTCCACCTGATACAACTAAGGAGGAAATAAAAGCGAAAACATATCCACGCCGCAGGACTTTCCATTCTTGTTTCTTTTTTCTAAAAATACCTTTGTCGTTCACTTTTGAATCATTTGCATTAGGCGGTGAAGTTTCGCACAACTTCGAACAGCTTTCTGAAGCCAAGGATTCATTTTGATACTGCTTCATTTCTGTTCTGTTGCCGCATAAAGTTATATTGTTTAGTTGTCGTTCGTCAGCCTTAATCAATCAGCAACACTGATAATATCATTTATTGTCCTCACAAAATGTAATATTCATTTTAGAAATACTTATAGAATCCATCGGCTTGTCCAGAAAAACTCTTGCAATCTTAGGATTGGGTGGATAGTATTTCAAAAGAAACTTATCACCCACAGAAACTTTTTGTTTATCAGAGTTGAAAGATGTAAAATTCTTATAAGTCACGTGATTTACACAAAAATGAAAATCTGCATCGGGACCACCATCTGCTGGATAGGATATCTTATAGATTGTTGCAACAGTGTACCTATAATTTGAACTGAGCTTATCGGCGTCAAAAATGTACCTTTTAATCACAACAAGCAGGATAATCCCAACCATCAGAAATGCTGCTATCTTATTAACTATAGTCATTTCTTATCTTTTTTCCCGCCGGGGCTCACTATTTGCTTTGTGTGTAGGCCGTGGTCCCGGCGAAGTTATTGAGAATCATCTTCAATGCTTCGCCACATTGGTTATTACTGACACGCCGAGTCCACAAGCCACCGCACAAAGGTCATCAGTGAGACATCGGCGGGGAAGGTTTCCATAGTGGCGGACACTCCGCACCGAAGGAGCAGCCTATCCAAAGTCGCCCGATCGGATGTCGCTACGGCTTCTCTTTGTCAAGTTTATTGTTAATTCCAACATGTGCATACCATAATGG